>CAUJII010000161.1 GCA_963205035.1 Spirochaetota bacterium | reverse complement strand
CCATAGACGCTTTTGAGTTTGGCGTATGCGGCTTCGAGCGTTGCGAGCACTGCCGCCGCTTGCGCATTGTCAATCGTCGTCGGGGGAGTGAGAGCCGTAATGTCGCGGTAGAAAACAAAGTGCTGAGAGACGGCAAGCCTCGCCGCGTCTACTTTGTAATACGGAGTGAAGCTCCCCAAGAGAGCTTCGTTCACTGCGGTGCGACTCTTGACCCAGAACGACCACACCGCAGGGCCGCCGGAATCCATGCCGGGTTTACCCGCGCCAGGAGCAAAAAACTGCGCAGGCACCTGGCTCTGCTCGCTAAAAGTGGTCGCTACGTCGCCGAGTCTGGCACAATGCACGCCGAAGAGCGCAAAAAGGCCAAACGCGAGAAAGGCACGAAGAAAACGCGACAACATAAGTCTATTACTCTTATATTGTCGGCGGGCGGGGCGTTAAGCCAAAAAATTGTTATGCGGGGGCTGCTGCGGGCGTGGCCCCACCTGATCTACCCCACGCCCGTCGTTACTAAAAACTCTTCCTCAATCGCCACCGCTTTCGGGAACAGAATGTTATTCTCTAAGTGGATATGCAAATGTAAGTCGTCTTCGTATTCTTTGAGCATCGCAAACGACACGCGGTATGTATTGCATCCATCCGCAGGCATTTGGTAGTTGTCTGTCAGTTCGGCAATGCGCCTAAATGTTTCACCCTGTGTGTCGTGGTCGTGCATGAGGGCTTTGACCGAAGTGTCGACATTCCCCATGGGAGACGCTTTAACTTCTGTGCCTTGCAATTTTGCTTGCGCGAGTTTGCGGATCCTTGGGAAAACCATGAGCTCTTCTTTCTTCATGTGAACGGCTAATTCGCCTGCTGATTTCTTAAAGAGTTCTTCAACTTCGACGAGTTCGGGGTGTCTGTCGCCATGCACCTGCGCAATTTTTTGTAGATACGCCTTGAGTTCGAGCGAACGCTGTTCGACATAGCGGTGGTGTTTTTTCTCGATGTAGTCGGCCAAGAGATCTAAAGGCCATGTGTGGTAGTCAGTCTGCGCCCCGGTGTTCTGGTTGCGCACTTCTTCGAGTTTCGCCAAGAGTGAAGCGACGTCGATATTCTTTTTTGCGCTCGCGTCAGCAATGCTGCGGTTGCCGTTGCAACAGAAATCGATGCCGTTATTCTTAAAAATGCTCGCCATGCGGTAATCTTCTGCGACGAGCTCGCCGATGATTGTGTCTTTCGTTATATCCATATATCCTCTTAGTTGAGAATAACATCTTTTTTTCTGTTTGGCTATTTTTTGCTGTAGTGATGTAAATTGAATGTCAGCCACCCTTTCAAGATGGACAAAAAGTTATCGACGTCCGGACAGGATTATCACATTCTCGAGCGCTTCCGCGAAGTGGTAGTTATCGCACCTCTCGTATAACGCTTTCTGATAGAGCGCGACAAACGGGTTTTTCTGCACACTGAATTTCCTGTCGGCAAAACGCACCGGCGCATTATATGACTTCAGAGCGCGGTAGTGACGGCTTGCCGCAATCTTCTCGTGTGAGAGGAATCCGTTACCCACACAAACGCGTTCTTTCGGCAAATGGATGTCGAGTTCGAGATGAAAGACCCCCGCACCCAAAATTGTTTCGAGCGTGCCGCAGACACCGCTTGCATGTTCCAAAAAAAGAAGATGCCGCGTCGCTCTTGTAATCGTCTCATAGCGCAAAATTTTTCCAAAAAGAAATTGAGCTAAGTCTAAGAGATGCGTTGTGTCGTGCAATAGAACGCCTTCGTTGCCTGTTTTTTTGTCCGCATAGAGGCTTCTACCGCCCGCCACGAAAAGCCCACGGTACGAATGCGCGTCGGCGACACGTTCTTTGAGCTTCAAATATTTCGGGTGGTAGCGTCTCTCATAATTGGGCAGGATTACCGTCTGCGTGCGCCTTGTTATTTTTTTGAGTTGGAGTGCCTCGCCCGCCGAGAATGCAACCGGCTTTTCAATCACAATGCGCGGAACGTTTTTCGCCAAAGCCGCCTTCAAAAGCGGAAAGTGTGCGCGTGTGCTTGCCGCAATAATCAAGAGGTCGGGCTTTTGGCTCAAGACAGCCGCGAAATCTTCTGTGACGAGGGCGTTCTTAGAACTTGAGTAATCCGCCGCAGCTTGTGCTCGGTCGAGGGATGTGTCGCAGAACGCAACCGGACGGAGTGATTTGTCGCGCGCCAAGAAATAGCGCAAGGCACCGAGGTGTGTGCAAGGCTTGTAACGCAACGGATCGCGTTCGAGCTCCAATGCAATGCGGCCGCAGCCCACGACGGCAATTTTTTGAGTAGGCATTCTGTTTAGTTACGCTCGCGGGGAATAAAAAAGAGAGCAGTCAGGTTGCCACAGACAATCGAGAGCAGCAAAATCTTCGGCAGCGTTGCCCACGAAAGGGTAGGGATGTAGCTATTCAAGAAATTGACGAAACTACCTAATGGTTCTTTTGTGAAATGCCAAAACAAAAAGAAGCCGACGGCAAGAATAGAAAGCCGCAAGAGTTTTCGTGAAACCTCGGCGCGCGCAAACCCGGAAAGTAGAGCTAAGAGCGCAAGAGCGAGGAGAGCATTGCCTGGGGCCGTGAAGAGACAAAGCGTTAATGCGCCTTGAATGACGAGGTGCATGCCTGCGCGGTTAAGCGTTGCTCGCAGCAAAGTCTTTTGCAAAACACGCACGGGGAAAAACACAGCAAAGAGCATGATGAACGATAACAAAATGACCAAGCCGTCGTTTTGCGTAAATCGCAAGAGGAGTTTCAACAAAAGGAAATAACCTACGAACGCGAGCGCGTAAAGAAGCGAGGTTGTCGCCGCAGGTCCCCAGTCGAGTTTTTCTCGAAACGTGCCGATTGCATTGACGAACGGAATCAGAGCCAAGAGCCAAACGAGAAGGCACACGAAGAAAAAACCCGTGCGTGTCAACTGCGTGCTCTCGCCTAAGTAAAGCGCCACCGGGTTTGAAATATCGGCCGCGTCCGCGCTCGAAAGAGCGGGGTGCGTTGCGAGTATGTTTTGAGACGCGGTTCTGTCGATATCCGCTTTCCATTTTTCGACGGGGAGCCGCAGTTGTCTGCTCTTTGCGGCATGCGCGTCGTTCGTGAGCGCGAGTATATTCGTCCAAAGCAAACGCTCTTTCGTCAGAAAGAGCGACGGGAAAAAAGAGCGTAGCTTAAGGTTCCGCAGATTCGGGATGCTTTCATAATGCGTCAACATGCCTGCATCGGGAGAAGCATCGAGAAAGATGGGTAGCAACCCTTCGCTAAGCGTTGGCTCTGCGAGGGCTTTTTCTACATCGCATCCTTTGCGCGGCAGAAGAAGTGTCGCCGAAAAGGACGCTTTGTTGTGGCTTATAGCGCTTCTTTCTAAAAAGTGCAGAAGCGCAAAAATACTTTCGCCGTGTTTGTCTTCGAGAGCTGCGTTGAGACGCCAATGCGGTGCGCCGCCGCGTTCAAGGTGCAAAGCGCGGCACTCTGCAACGATTGAGATACTCTTGCTGTATCCGTGGCGTTTTTTTAGTCTTTCGGCGAAGCTCTCAATCGCTTCGTGCTGTTCGCCTGCATTCTTCGATTTCAAAGAGTCGAATAATTCTTCGACTGCATTCCCCGTGCGCAGCGGGAGTGCTTTGACTGAAATTTTTGACACCGATTCGACCGATGTAAAAAAAAGAATGCTCAATGTGATAGCGGCAACGACACCCCAAGCGGCGTAAGGTTGGCCCCAGGTCGGTAATTTGTAGTGTCGGTTGAAGAAAACCTTCTTCGCCATTCACTGACAAGAAAACCTGTCTACGTACACGGGAAAGCAAATAATGCCCGTGGCGTGGGATCCGGTGCGCCAACTGGGGTGCCCAGGCTACCTACGCAAACTAGTTGCAGCGACCGCGCATGATATCCGTGACCTTCCAAGAGCCGCCGTCCTTTCGGAGAATAAAATCCCATTCGGTGCAAGTTTCCGAGCCGACCTTGAATTCGGCCTTGTAACGGTATGCTCCACTTGCAAAATCAGGATCTGGCGGCAAATCTTGTGCACTGAGCGGAATACACCTTGACTGGTCGTCACCGATCACGACCACCCCGTTGCGGTTCTGGCACCGCTGCCAAACAAAGAGAATCTCATTGTGCGACCCGCAACCCGGCGTATGTCTGCCTTTGTGCGCACAGCCCGTGTCTCGGTAAGAACCGACCCGCTCGACGCGATTCATTTGGCGAGCGCGCTCGTTCGAGCTCTCCGAACATCCTCCAGGTGCGCACGAGAGAGTTTGAGTCCGGCTTCGGTCGCCTTGTCTCTTAGTGTAAAATACTTGACGATACAGCAAGTCGGCTGCTCTTTAGGCTCATGGAGCAGCTTCTCGAACGCATCACGATGGAGCCAGGCAAATGCGGTGGTAAGCCTTGCATACGTGGGATGAGAATCCGCGTCATGGACGTGCTTGATATGATGGCTGCCGGAATGAGTGAAGACGAAATACTGGCTGATTTTCCGTACCTGGAGAGAGACGATATAAAAGCAAGTTTAGTTTTCGCCTCGCGCCGGATGGAATTCACCCGGGCAGCAGTTTGACGTTTCTTGTCGACGCGCAACTGCCACCAGCACTGGCCGTCTGGATAAGCCGCCAGACCAACTGTAGAGCCATACATCTTGTCGATATCGGCCTTATGGAAAAGCCCGATATAGATATCTTTCTCTTTGCCCGCGAAAACGATTACATTATTGTCTCAAAAGACAACGACTTTCTGGATCTGGTGGCCTATCACGGTGCGCCACCCAAGATTCTTATAGTTTCGTGCGGTAATATTCGCAACGCCGAACTCGTTGCAATCTTCGAAAAGAATTTCAGTGTCGCGCTGGAATTGTTATCGTATTCAACACCCATCGTAGAAATCGGCTGATCGACTTTGTTCATTTCCCCCTCATAATCCACACCGCAGGTCGTCCTATTCGACGACTGCGTCTCGTTCGCCGTGTGCACGGGATCGAACATCCCTATTTGTGCTTGACCTGTTTTCAAGATGTGACATAATGTCGCTGCTATAAACGCGTTTTTCGAGAGTTATGGAGCGCCGCATAAATTATTCTACCCCATGAAATTTGGTGTCAAAAATCCGGTCGCAATTCTCTCTTTCGTAGGAAAAGAAAAACTCAGCGATGCGTTTCAACTCGAAGAAAGACTTTCCGAATTAAATACTCAGAAACAGTACAAGATTATTGTCGACTTAACAGACGTCGAACACATGAGTAGCGCCACATTGGGACCTCTCGCACATTTTGCAGAGCGATGCCGCGCTCACCACGGCGAGCTCAGACTCGTTATTACATCCGAACGCATTCTGCATCTAATGCGCGTGACAATGCAAGATAAAATTATTGAAATCTATTCCTCGCTGGAAGAGGCGCAGGAAGATTTTTGAGCTGAGGAAAATATGGCTACAAAAAAGAAATCCGACAAACTAAAAAAGTTGCCGAGCAAGCAGAAAGTAGATACGCCTGAAGGATACTTCGGCGAATTTGGCGGCCGCTTTGTTTCTGAACTTTTGATTCCGGCGCTCGACGAGCTGAACGCCGCATGGAAAAAATACAGTGTCGATAAAAAATTTCACAACGAGCTGACTGCGCTCTATACCGAATATGCCGGACGGCCTTCGCTTCTGACGTATGCACCCAATTTGTCGGCGCGTTGGAAGGCACAGGTGTATCTCAAACGTGAAGATTTATTGCACACTGGTTCGCATAAAATCAACAACACTTTGGGGCAAGCTCTCTTAGCGCACAAGATGAAAAAAAAGCGCATCATCGCCGAGACAGGAGCGGGTCAACACGGTGTCGCCACGGCGACCGCTGCTGCGCTTATGAAAATTCCTGCGCAAATTTATATGGGCTCTGAAGACTTGCGCAGACAGGCACTTAATTCGTTCCGCATGAAACTCTTGGGTGCTCAGGTCGTCGGAGTCGGCGGCGAAAAAGGAACGCTGAGAGACGCCGTGAACGAAGCGTTGCGCGATTGGGCGAAGAACGTCGACGATACGTACTATCTCATCGGGTCGGCGATTGGGCCGCATCCTTACCCGACGATGGTGCGCACATTCCAATCGATTATTGGCCGCGAAGCGCGCGCGCAATTTATGAAAATGGCAGGCAAACTTCCGCAGGCAGTCTTTGCGTGCGTCGGTGGCGGGTCGAATGCCTTGGGAATTTTCTACGGATTTCTTAAAGACACGAAAGTCGATCTCATCGGCGCCGAAGCGGGCGGCCGTGGATTAACCCCTGGAAACCATTCTGCATCGCTGACGGCGGGTAAGCCGGGCGTCTTGCAAGGTGCGCTCACTTATATTATTCAATCGGGTGACGGGCAAGTACACAATGTGCATTCCATTTCGGCAGGGCTCGACTATCCGGGCGTTGGACCCGAGCATGCATATCTTCTGAAGTCGGGACGGACGCAGTACGTTGCAGTGCGCGATAAGCAAGCGCTCGAAGCGTTCCAAGAGCTTTCAGAAAGCGAGGGGATTATTCCAGCGTTGGAATCTGCGCACGCGGTTGCTGCAGCCAAAAATTACGTCGCCGACCTCTCCAAGAAAGGCAAAAAAAATCCCGCAATTTTGATTTGTATTTCGGGACGCGGCGACAAAGATGTCGAGGAAGTCGAAAGACTCTTAGCTTTGCCTGTAGAACCCGAGATCGTCGAAGAGGTGCCTACGGCGCAACAGTTCACGACAGCTCCGACGGTCAAGGTTATCGCAGGCGGCGAGTAGACCCGTGCGGATCGGCATTGGGTACGACATCCACCGCACCTGTGCAGGCGACCATATCTGGCTCGGTGGCGTAAAGGTCACGGCGCCTTTCTCTTTAGAGGGCCACTCCGATGCAGACGTTCTCTTGCACGCAATCACCGACGCCGTCTTGGGCGCACTCGCACAAGAAGACATAGGACATCATTTCCCGCCGTCGGATGAAAAGAACCGGAAACGAAAGAGCTCCGATTTTTTGAAGTTCGCAATCGAGCGCATGCGCGAAGCAAAATATAAAATTGCGAACGTCGACTGTAACGTGATCTGCGAAAGGCCACGCATTGCGCCGCTTCGTGATAAGCTACGTACATCGCTTGCGACGTTACTTCAAATTGACTTGAGCCAAGTGAGCGTCAAAGGAAAAACCAACGAACGCGCCGACACAGTCGGTCAGGAAGGCGCGGTCATTTGCCAAGCGGTTGTGCTCTTGGTATCGCACGAAAACCGCTGACGATGCGGTAGAGCAAGAATTCATGCGCCTCTAATTTTTCTCCGTCAATGACGAAGCACCAAGTCGATTGCGAGCCTTGTCCTCCACCGCTCGGCGGCGTATGAAAAAGCACAAGCGTGCTTCGTTCTGAATGCGTGCCCAAGTAAGTCGGGATGTCGGGTGTGAGATAATGGAATGCGTAGAGACTCGTGTCTCGGCTTTTTATAACAAGTTGTGGCAGGATGGGCGTTTGGAGGGCTGTTTTACTTTGCAGGTATTTTTTTTGTACCTGAAAAAATTGTATCAGGCTTTGCGCGACTGTGTCCGCGTGCGAGGTAAACGCCGCGAACGCAATTTGGTTTTGTGTTGCTGAATCGCTGAAAGTTTCAAAGTGAGCAAAACCCGTTAAATCTGCCATGATGTGGGGCGCAGAACTTTTTTTCCAAAACTCGGGGAGCTCAAATAAAGAACCTGCCGCTTTGCATTGGAGTGCTGTGAAAGAGCAATCCATCGGCAAGGTTTCAGAAGACGCGAGAGTGCGCTCCCGCGTCCACTCAATGAATTTTGAGAACGTTGTAAATCCCACAAATGCAAGAAGAACCACCATCGACGCAGCCAGCCAGTCGCTCGTTTTTTCTTGCGCTCTGAAGAGATGACGTATGAGCCAGAACGAGGCGATAATAAAAACGAAGAGAGCGAAGATGCGTTCTGTCACAATTGGCACGGCGGCCAAAAGTAAAAGCGCATAAAAAAGTTCACGCCTCGCTTTGGGCCAATCGAGGGCTTGGAAGATAAGCCAGAACCCGACAGAAAAAAAAAGCGCAAATGCGAAGACGGCGCCTGAGGCGTGCCATCCGTGCAGTGCGACACCCAACAAGAAAACTCCAAGCCCTGCAAGCCCCGTTGTGACAAACCGCACCTCAAGGAAGAGGGCACGGGGCGATTTATGTTGCCGGGGCTTGTCGAAAAAATCCGCGAGCTTGCGGAAAAATTTTCCTAACGCCGAGGCAGTCTTATTAGAGTTTGTCTCGGCCACTGTCGCGATTAAATTTTAATGAAGCGCGCCTCGACAATAAATTCTTTGCTTTGAATTTTTTCGACGAGCTCTTTGGAAATCACATCGTCGAGTTCGATGAAGACGCGAGCCTCGCCGCCTTTTTGCGCACGCGACAGTTCCATGCCCGAGATGTTGATATTGTGTTCGCCCAAAATTGTACCGAGACGTCCGACAACGCCGGGGGTGTCGTTGTTTAAGATGTAGAGAAGGTTGCCTTCGGGTTTAAGCCGCAGTGGATTGCCGTTGAGTTCTGTGATTACTCCACCGACGGGGCCAACTGCTGCTTTGAGAGTCAGGCGTTCCTTTTCATCGTACACAGTCAGTGCAAAATAAGGCGAGTCTTTTTCTGTGTGTTCTTCTTTGCGCGCATTGATTTGGATAGATCTTTCTTTCGCGAGTAGAGGTGCGTTGACGAGATTCACCGAGTCGCCCATCGCCGGAGTCAGTAAACCTTTTGTAAGCGCAATGTCGAGCGGGGTGAGGTTCAAACCGATGAAGCTGCCGTGGTATGCAACCTCGACCGTCTTCACAGGGCTCTTCACCATTTGCCCGACAAACGAGCCGACTTGTTCCGCGAGGGTAAACCAAGGCGCCAGCGTATCCATAGCGCTTGGATCGATCGTCGGGAAGTTGAGCGAGCTTCTGGCAACGCCCGACTTGAAGTAGGCTACCATTGAGTCGGCACTTTCCTTTGCCACTTCGATTTGCGCTTCGTCGGTCGACGCCCCCAAGTGCGGCGTGAGGACGACTTGCTCCAACTCGAAGAGTCCCGAGCTTTCAGGAAGAGGCTCCGCTTCAAAAACATCGAGGGCGGCACCGGCGATAATTCCGTCTTTGAGACCTTTCACAACAGCAGCTTCTTCATAAATGCCACCGCGTGCACAGTTGATGAGGCGTACGCCGCGTTTGAGCTGGCCCAGATTTTTTTCGTTCACGAGACCCCGCGTCGTGTCTGTCAGTGGAGTGTGCACTGTAATGAAATCGGACTCTGCGAGCAGTCTATCTAAAGGAACGATTTGAATCTCCAGAGACGATAAATTTTCGGCGGGGATAAAAGGATCAAACCCCAACACATTCATTTGCAAACCCTTCGCACGTTTCACAACTTCACGGCCGATGCGTCCCAAGCCAACAACGCCCAATGTCTTGCCGGTGAGCTGACTGCCTTGGAACTTACTTTTCTCCCACTTTTTTTGCTTCATGGATTGATCCGCCTGTGGAGTTTTTCGCGCTAAAGCAAAAAGCATCGCGAGGGCTTGTTCTGCCGTCGAGACCGAGTTGCCGGCAGGAGCGTTCATTACCACAACGCCTTTTTGCGAGCACGCGGGAATATCGATATTGTCGACACCAACCCCTGCGCGAATAACTACTCTGAGCTTTGTCGCTTTTTCGAGGAGCGCCTTGTCGACTTTGCTCGCCGAACGAATGATGAGCCCTTCGATTTCGGGGATGACCGCTTCGAGTTCTTCGCGGCTTGTTTTCTTGCGGAAGTCGACGTCGAAAAGTCCGGACGCTTCGAGGATGTCGACGCCCTCTTTGTCGAGACTGTCGCTAATGAGAATCTTCACTTTTGCCATGGCGTCTGAATCAACGATGCCCACAGGGCGTAAATGAGGATGCGCTGCGCATTGGCGCATAGTTAGTCACAAAAAAAATTTGCCGATTTCGGTAATAGTTACTACATTAGCAGTGTCGTTGATTGACTGCTATCAATCAATAGAAGAAAACGCCAGAGATGGCACCCAGAGGAGGGAAAATGTTAGTAAAAACTCACAGATTGTTTAACCCCAGCGCAGTTAGCGCATGGAATCGCTTCACCGACGTGGAGAGCGAGTTTAATCGCCTTTTTCAGTGGGGGCTCGGACGCGAGGAAGGTTCGCAAAGTAATCCCACGGTCTATGGCTATTACCCGCCTGTAAACATCACTGAAGACGCCGAGGGGTACACGGTAGAAGCCCGCGTTCCAGGGCTTCAGCAAGACGCGATTGCGATCGAGCTCGAAGGACGCACGCTGAAAATCAGCGGCGAGCACAAGCACGCCGAGGGTGAATACATCCGCGAAGAGAGAGCGACGGGCCGCTTCGAGCGCACGTTTACATTCCGTCATGACATCAAGGCCGATAAAATCGAAGCACGCGTCAAAGACGGGATCTTGACGGTAGTTTTACCCAAAGCCGACGAAGCGAAAGCGCGTAAGATCGCGGTTGTCGCTGTCAAATAAGGAGGAGACTATGTTTGGATTGACTAAAGATACAGAAAAAACAACGCAAGGTGAAAACCGCGCCGCAGAGAACCAAGTGACGTATATCCCTGCGGTCGACATCACGGAAAACGAGCAGGGCTATACGCTCTGGGTCGATGTCCCTGGCGCAAACAAAGAGAGCGTTGAGGTGACATTCGAGGACAACGTCGTGACGCTCAAGGCGAACGCCATTCAGCAGACACCTGCGAAAGAAAGTCTGCGCCGCGAGTTCCGCTTAGTGAATTACGAGCGCTCGTTCCGCGTTAAAGACGGCATCGACTCCGAGAACATCACCGCAGAAATTGCCGACGGAGTTCTCAAAGTGACACTGCCGCTGAAAGCGAAAGTGAAAAAATCGGTCGCGATTTCCGTGAAGTAAAAATTTTGAAATGCCGCCCACGAGGGCGGCATTTTTTATTCCATCGCAAATTCTATACCGAGTTCAAGAGCCATGCTCCATGCAATGAGTCGCACGGGAGCTCGACTAACTACTTCACCAGAAAAACCCATTTGCGTGGCGACGTTGGCGGTGAGCGCCGGCGCAATCCCGTGTTCGTAGCGCAATAGGACGAGCCCCGAAAGTCTATTCAGAAGAGGGATCGTTGCCCCGAGGCCTAAATAAAACGCCAGGTAGGCGCGCAAATCGGCGTTGGGGGCGGAATAGTTAGTCGCCTTTTGCCCGGAATCTATCGTCAGGGGGGCCTCTCCCACATGAATTGCTTGCAAGAGACCGCCTTCCAAGAAGAGCCAGTCTTGGGTCGCTCGGTAGCCTGCGCGCAAATCGACGTAGCGGGCAGGCCAAATTCCGACGCCGTACACTCCGTCGAAGTTCACGCCACTTGCGGTGAGATTGCGTTGGCTGAACCCCAAGCCCACGACCCAGGCCGATGTGTTGTCGATTGCACGCAGAAGGCTCAGGTTGGTATTCCAAAGCGCATCCAGATCGCCGCGCACACCGATAGGGTATTTGCTGAACCACGAAGAGGAACCCATGAGCCCGCCGCCTCCGGTGAGGGCAATACGCCAAGGGGTATTTTCATTCTGTCGCCTTGCCTTTGAGGTTGTGGTATTCATCCCATAGTCTTGAGAATTTGTCAGCGACCATAGAGTCTTGCCGTCGTCGTTTTCAATGGCGATTATTTCCGCCCGTGGTATCTCTCGAACCTCACCAGATTTTGTTTGCACGGCAATATGATCTTCTTCAATGCGGATTATTTCACCGTGGAGTTTTTCTTTTGCTGTGCGGACAACAGTCGCAGAAAGAGGGAGCGTCAATAGCAACGTGAAGATAAAAACAGCACTTAACACGACACGGTGGAGTAATAAAATAGGTGGCCACAAATTTTCCCGTAGCATCTTTGCTCTCTGAAGTGGGTCGATTGTCAAGATATTAGAGATTCGGCCGGTATTTTCAGCTTCTTATTTAAGTTTCTTATCATTTCCACCGTCAGGGCCCTTTTTCGGGATAAAATCTCAGAAACACGATTATTCCCACCTAACAAAGGGGAAATATCCTTCTTTTTTAGGCCCATCTGTTCCATTCTGAATTTTATTGCCTCTATTGGATCAGGAGGTAAGATGTTGTCATGGGTTTCTTCATAAAGATCCACTAGAGTCGAACGCACATCTAATTCATCCCTTAATTTTTTGTCCTTGGTATCCCAGATCTCTTCAATACGCTTGACAGCTCGCTTATAATCTTTTCTATTTCTAATCGGGGTTATCATTATATCTCCTTTGGATTTATTTTATCGTACTCAGCGTTCGTACCGACGAATCGAATAAACACTATTCCGATTTGATAATTTATCGCTACGATTAGCCGGTACTTGTTACCGCATATATTAAATGCAACCCTATTGTTGTTAATGATGCTTGCGGTTCGATACTTCGCTTTAATTTCTGCCGAGTTTTTCCATTGGGCAGCTTTTGTCTCATAAAGCCAAGCCTTCAAAGGTTGCTCTGAGTCATGCCGCCCGGCTTTTAACCAAAAGTCACGTAAGGTCTTTCTGGAAATAACCCGCAAGAACTTGAATACGGGAAATTTGTCCTTATGTCAATCCATTTTTCCCAATGTGGGAAATATCGTCAGAGCCTGTGCGGGAACTCATTGATACAATTTTTTCTACGCCAAGCCCACGCTAATCAGCGCAAATTCTCCCGCCAAAGCGGCGTGCATCGCCGCGAGGCAGGTGGCGCTTTGGCCGACGGCAATCGTTCCGATTCGCTCGACGTGTAATTAGAATTCGCGCTGATTTGCCTTTTTTTCTAGCAACGCGTGTTCTTTGCACAGAATTAATTTGCGCAAATTTGTGTAACGGCAGCGCCGGAGGTGTTTTTCCGTAGGCTCGTTCTCTGAGGTGATCGGGGCGGCAAAATGGGCTCTATTTGGATCGACACCGAAAAAAATAGAAATTTGGTTGAAAATATATTGACATATTATGTCCCATTGGTAGACAAATTGCATGCAGAACCAAGCATTCTGGAGAGTTATTGGCCAATTAAAGCGTGAATTAGGTAACTTAGAAATCCGGAATTTACTCATTGAATCTTACTTGCGGCAAAATAAAGTGCGGGAAAATCTTTGGCTCGAATCTGAACATCTCGAGTATTCTGAAAAGGGTCTTAGTCAAGCCCATCGAGACAAATTTGCGAATCTAAATATTTCGTTAAAAAACATAGAGGCCTACTTCGAAGCCTGTATAGAAACAGAACGGAAAAAATCCCAAGGAGCTGTATACACACCGAACCTGATAATTGATTATTTAGTTAGAGATGTTATTCGATCGGTGAGTATTGATCAAGCGAATCTGCTTGATCCCGCTTGCGGTAGTGGAGGCTTTATTATCCGCGCTTCTGAGATATTGTCAATGGAAAAGGGAATTCCAATCCAGGAAAGTCTTTCATATTTACTTTATGGCATCGATAATGACCCATTGGCGATAAGACATGCTAGTAAATTGATCGACTTGTTCCTTTTGAAGAATGGCATTAAGCCAGTATCAGTGCCACGAAACCTTATCTTAGCTGATACGTTATTAGACGATAAAGAGGCTTTAGAGCGGAAATTTGGGAGGTCGATCAAATTTCATTGCATTGTAACAAACCCACCCTACGTGAAATTGCAGAACTTGGCTGAAACCTACCGAGCTAATTTGGTCAACAAATACGGGCAGTTCGCCATTGGTAGTTATAGTCTCTCAATCTTGTTTTTGATCGCAATGTATGAGTTGCTTGAAAAGAATGGATCAATAGGAATCATTACACAAAATAACCTTTTCACTTCGATAGCCGGTGAAAATATACGGGAATATTTACAATCACACCGCGCGATTTCTAAGATACTTGATTTTTCACATAACAAGGTTTTTGATAATGCGAGTGCTTATACATGCTTAATTTTCATGGACAAAACAAATAAAGATGACCTCAAATATTTTCAGCTGAATTCCTCTTTTAGTGCGAGTGCTCTTGTGTCAGCGAAGTTCAGTCCAGTGCCTTATTCCGTATTGGACAAGAGAAAATGGCGCTTGGGCAGGACAGAAGATTTGCAGAATTTGGCAAAAATTGAAAGCCAAGGACGACGATTAGGCCAGATCTTTAATATTCGCGTGGGCTTTGCCACATTAAAGGATGCAGTTTTCATGGTCAATCAAAGCGAAGGTTTCTCCGTTACAAATGATGGCATAACAATACCATTGGAACATGATTTATTAAAGCCGGCGATTAAGATTGCGGATTTTTCAGATGAGGAGAGCCTACTCAAGAATAAACGGGCTATACTTTTTCCATACAGAAAAATTGATGGTCGGTTTAGGGTTATCTCAGAGGATGTTATGCGAGCCGATTATCCTATCACTTATGCGTATTTTCTATCAAAGCGTGAGCTTTTGCAAACCAGAAGTAAAGGTAATCTAGAAATAGAAGCTTGGTATTCATGGGGACGTTCGCAATCTATGGAAGCAATAGGGCCTAAACTACTTACTAAAACTTTTAGCAGGCACCCGAATTTTCTTTTCGATAGTTCAGATAGTCTGTTTTGCAATGGGTACGCTATATTCGATAAGCCGAACCAAGCTGAAAATATGAGTAAACCTTCCTTAAAGATGTTACAGAGAATCTTGAATAGTAATGTTATGTTTTATTACGCAAAAATGACAAGCTTCCAAATTGAGGGAAATTTTCAATGTTATCAAAAGAACTTTATTGAAAAATTTTGTATCCCGAATGACATTACGCAGAAATCGGAAAATATATTGGTGATGAGCAACGACGAACTCGATGCATTCCTTATCGAATTGTACGGATTGAACGGGGCGTTCTTGGACTTTTTACGAGAAAATTCCTTAGCCGCTTAGACCAAATCTTTTCAAATGCAAACTGATTAGATCGGAAGCGAAGTTTTTTGGTGTAATAAAATCATAACCGATATTTTCTTTGCTATCGATTAAGCCATCCGCGCGAAGTTCAGCCTCTGAGCAATAGATGCGAGGTTCCGTTGGGCAAAAATCTACCCAAATCAACGCCGTACGGTCGTATCTGTAAAGGTTATGCAGATCGGTTGAGTCAAATTCAGGCTTTCGCGATGAAATAGATACGAAAGACTTGGTTATGCCTTGAACATCAGTTGGATTAGTCTTAAACTTTACCTTATTCTGCCGCATGGCGGGTAGTGTCCTGTCAATTGTGTTTGCCCTCCAGAAACTGAATATTCGGCATTCTCCTTTTTTGTAATTTTTCATCCTCCTCACGTAAAATCAGATAGAGCATTTTTTCCAGGCTATGCTCTGTGCTGAATGCTTCGATGAC
>CAUJII010000160.1 GCA_963205035.1 Spirochaetota bacterium | reverse complement strand
GAAAAGATGCTCTGGCTTACCCCGAGTGAGGCGGAATAGAGTTCGTAAATAGCGCTTTGGCTACCTAACTGCGCCGTCGTCGCGGAGTTGCCTTGCGTGTAATTCACGCCTGTTGTGAGCTGTGGAAAAAAACTCGCGTACGCGGCGCGGTAGTTCATTTTTGCCGTGCGGAGGTTTTGTTCAGCCGTCAGGAGGTCTGCATTTTGCTTAACGAGCTTTTCACTCGCCGCAGAGAAGTTGAGCGTCATGGGCTCGGCCGCGACAAAAGTGACGGCAAAAAGAAACGGAAGATACTTCATAGGTGCGTAAATAGATGACCCTCGATAAAGTCATTTGGTTCCTGTGAGGAAGAAAACGCGTGCCCGGCCCGGGATGTCGCCTCCGTAGAGACGCAGCATGCTGCGTCTCTACGCGGGCGACTACGTCAAAACCGATAAATCCACGCCAGCGACCCCGTGAAGAAAAGCCCTGGAGACACCTTATCGATGGCGTAGTTTGCGTTACCATTGAGGCTAATCCCCCAATTCGGAGAGAGAAAGATCGCGTAATTTAATCCCACAGAAACTGACGGAATCAAGAAGTTGATCGACGCCACCGTATTCTTGATGGATCCCACCATAATGCCACCTAACACATAGGGAGTCAGCGCCATCTTTGAGTTGGAAAACAGGAACGTGTGGCCCAGACCCGCAGCGAGGTTTGCTCCAGTCATGCTTTCGACGCCACCCTTCTTTAGACCATAGTAGCCCTCAATTTTTATCTGAGGTTCAAACCAACGCGACCAGAGGCGCATACCGAATTGCACATTGAGACCCAAGAGAGGCCCCAACTTATTGCCCGCGTCGAGAATTCCTTGGCCGCCTAAGAGACCGACTTGCAGCATCGTCACCGACGAAACAGTGAGAGTTTCTTTTTTGATTTCTATTTTTTCGGCTTTCGCGGAGACTTCTTTTGATGCCACAGCAATGCTTGCTCTTTTTACGTTCGGTTTCGCATTCACTGCGTAGGTTACGGTTTGAGCAGTCTTACCTTGTGTGACGGGCGTGATATTGACCTTCTTATCGCTGACAAGCACGATAAACGCATTCTTGACGCCAAAACCTGCAAGCCATGCGATGACTTCGTCGCGTTCGCGTCGCTTTGCAAAACCTAAAACTTTATCTTGCTCCGCTTTGGGTACGTGGCCTTCCTCGAAGAATTCATAGATCGTCATATACCGCCCTTTATAAGTTTCGCTGAGCTCGCCCTTGAGCACGTCGAGTTCTTTGATTGCGGCCTTCTCTTCGGCCGCATTCGTAAACGAGGGTACCAGCACCAAGATTTTCAAATCGGGCGGAGCGCCTTTTTCGCGCTCTGCAGCTAATGCAAAGGTGTAGATTTTGTCGACGATACCGGCTGCAATACGGCTGATCGCTTGGAAAAGTTTTGTATCGACACTCGATGCGTCTTGAACGATGCCAATAACTCGCTTGCCGGCAGCGTTGTAAATGATGGCTTGAATGATGAGTTGATCGCCGGTTTCGTTGAGGCGAAAACTGCCATAGATGAGCATGTCGGATTTAGACTCTTTCGCAATCTTTAGCGAGTCTTTCGAGGTGTATTCGCCCGCAACCTGCTGGTATTGCGTCGCAATGGCGTTGACCTGCCCTGCGTCTTGGCGCGTGAACTCGAAGCGTTCGCGCATCGATTCGTTAATTGCGTCGGGTAGACTCTTTTCGACCCATTCGTAATTTTGACTTTGGGTCGCATTGGTAAAATTCATTATCGCAATGCGCGCGAGAGCCGCGTCTCTAGCCTCATCTGCCGCGCTCAATGTAGCGCACAGGCAAGTCATCAGAAAGAAAATACACAACTTTTTCATATTATTCCTCATGGATAGTCGTAATAGCATCTATTACGAAAATGTATGTGTCGGTCGGCGCCGTCGGGGTATTATTTGGTGAGTCGACCATATATCTTATTTATCTTGCAAATTGTCAATGAATTCGTGAAAAAAACGATTTCAATTACCATTCATAGCCCACAGGCTCACCGCAACCCGTAGAGGCGGAGCATGCTTCGTCTCTACGGTTTTGACATCTTCTTGAAGGTTCCGCTCCAAACCGGTGACACTCTGCCTTTCCAAAAAAGAGAACCCTATGGGTCTTTATATCACTGCACTCGTCACACACATTACTTGCGCATGTGTTTGGATTGGCGGTAATGTTTTTTTCATCAGTCTCATTCGGCTGTTGAGTCACAAAGAAGAGTTTAGAGCCCTGCGTGGAAAAATAATTTTTGCGTATGTGATGGCTTACCGCTCGGCGACGTACATTCTCTTTACGTTGATTTTGCTTTCGGGGCTCTTACTCATCTATTTGCATGGTTGGTTGAATGCGCAGTTGTGGACGAACCCCGTGGCGCAGATGGCGCTTTTTAAGCTCGGACTGTTTGTGTTTCTCATGGCGGTTCAATCGTTCCACGATTTCGTGATTGGCCCTAAGAGCTTCAAGAGCACGCAAGAAGGCGTTGAGATGCAAGAAACATCGCGCCGCGCAAACCGCATCATCGGCCAATTTGTCTTCATGCTTTCTTTTGTTATGCTTATCGCCGGTGTATTTCTCTCACGCGGCGTCAGTTTTTTTTAATTTGGGTTAAGTAAAGAACGCTGCCATTTATCTTTTCTTGAAGCGCTCATACCACTGCCGCTGCGTATTACGCGCCTCAAGAACTTCTTCGTTCAGGGTTTCTGCAATCTTTGGGTAGTTCAACAAAACGTTTTGTTTCTCGCCTGGGTCTTCTGCAAGATTATAGAGTTCTGACCGAGAAGGCGTCAACGAATAGATAAACTTCCACGCCCCGTCGCGCACGCCCGAAATATCGTCTTCCCAATCCGTGTGAAAATAA
>CAUJII010000159.1 GCA_963205035.1 Spirochaetota bacterium | reverse complement strand
TTAGAGTGCTCCCCCGAGGTGTGTTCATAAATTTGGATGCCATGACGCAGCATGTAAGGATATTTCGTCGCAGCGGCAATCCATGCAAGTTCAGTTTGTTCGAGAGTCGACTTGCCCGAGTGAAACACCTCGACGTGTACGCCACGCCTCACGGCTCTGAGCAGTGCATCGAGCAGGCGTGGAATCGGCTTGAAGTAAAAGCTACTCACGGCGATATGTTCTTGCGCTCCGTCGATGAGAGACTCCATCTTTTGGCTCAAACTATTTTCTTGCCTCCAGAAGAGCGGCCCGAAGAGCGATTGGTGCGCGTTCGGATCAAAATAGATGTATTCGACAGAGTGCGCCTTGCGCGGCTTTGTCAAAGAGCGAACGAGCCGGTCTCTATCTTCGACGGGCACTCGCGCACCCAAGAGTTCCAGGGTAGCGAGGAGCTCCAGCACAATCGGCCCTTCGACGAGGACAGAAAATTCTTCCCACTTCTCAAATGAAGTTTTCGTGATGTTGCTACTCCCAAAAATTGCAGAGCCTTTCTCGCTCAGTTGAATCTTCACATGGTGGCCCCCGCCCAGGAGACGCTGGAAAAAATGCGGCGCACGGTAAAAAATAACCTGTCCGCCAATTTCACGCAAAGCGTTAAACTCTTGCGTGAGGAGGCGGCGCATGTTACGCGTCATAACGACATTGCCGAGCCTCTGCCCAAAAGTGTCGAGCAAGAGGGTGACTTGCACTCCACGCCGCTGTGCTGCTTCGAGTTCGCGCAAGAATTGTAGGCCGTAGCTATCGTATTCGAGATAAAAACTCGTAGCATAGAGAAACGAACGCGCCGAGCGGATCATTTCAAGACGCGCATTCCATTCTTCATGCCGGGCCCGCAATGGACGAATCTTGGTCGCGTTCAATTTCATTTTCGCGAGAGGAAGCAGTCGATCAATCTGTTAGGAAAATATCTAACCGTTGGTTTTTCGGCACAAATTTGCTCTTTGAGGAGAAGAGTGGTTTAGAAGCGCCAAACCCTTGATAAGTTACTTGCTTCGCATCGATGCCTTTTTCAATCAAGAACTCCGCAATTTGTCGCGCCGCAACTTCGCTTTCTTTGAGCTTACGCTCGACCCCGCGTCCTAAAGAGGTGTGCACCTCGACAAAAACTTTGTACTTCGGGTATTTACTCACGAGGGCATAGACGAGATCCATGCGGTCTGTAATCGGTTGCTGCGTATCGATATACGGCACGCGGATACGAAGGCTTGCGGCGAGGGACTCGGCAAAGACACCGGTCTCAAAACGCTGAGGGGTCGTCGACGCAGTGTTCCCCAACGTGTCGGAAACTGAGAGGACAAACTCGAATTGCGTCAGAGAATCGATCGTGTCGCCATTTTCTGTCTTACCGTCCCAAAGAATGGCTTCGGGTGCTGCCCCTGTGCCTGCAAAAGCACGGATGGGAATGCGCGTCGTCTTTTTTTCATCGACCGCGACTTCAAAAATCTGGAGAGAATACGCGGCGATGGGCGAAGCGTCGACAACTTCAGTGCGGAAAACTTGGGTGTCGCCCTGCCCGTCTCTGTCGGGTGTGAATTCGCGTACTGTTAAATCGGCGCGCACGCTGAGTCTCGGCGGCTCGGTATCGAGAAGAATGCGCAGAGCGGGCGATTCGGGGCTGTTCCCGCTCTGATAACGCGCAGTGAAAACGGCGCAGTAAACGCCGTCTGTCACCAACTCACCCGCAGAGTTCTTGCCATCCCACGTATATTTCACTTTCTCCTTTTTTTTCATGTTCATTGCCGGGTTTTCAAGAACACTGATTTGAAACACGGTGTCTTCAACCTTCGTGCTACATCCTTTGCGGATTGTAATCTCTCCACCTTGATAGCCTTCGCTGAACGCCAAGCTCGGTTCAAACGCAAGCGTCGCATGTTGCTTTTGAGTGGGATTGAGTTCGAGAGCCGTGCTCTTTAAGAGAACGCTGTCTTGGCGTCTGGAGATATAGAACGCGCCGCTTTTTGCCTGCGCAGAATTTCCTGCAGCATCGCTTCCTTTGATTTCATATTGGTAAACACCTTCGGCCGCTAATTCGCCGTTGTCTTGAAGGCCGTCGAAGTCGAGGCGCGTGGGAGCGTTCTTCTGCCAACGCCAAGTGCGGACTATCTTCTGTTCTGCGTTCAGAACCGTGCCTTCATAGCTATCGTCTGCATTCACCTCTTGCACAATCGTTAGAACATCGTGCGCCCCGTCGCCATTCGGAGAGAGCATATCGCTTTCGATTTCAACCTTTGCCTTGGGTGGCACGGTGTCGATTTGGACTTCACCCGACGCAACTCGGCTCTCATTATTTTTTTCATCGATGGCTTTGAACTGCCAAACATAGGCACCATCGGGGAGCGCTCGATCTTTAGCCTCACGTTCAAAGATAGCATCTTTGACTGCGAGTTTCTTTTCTTCTTGTACGCGGCCATTCCAAACAAATTTTTCAGGAACATCGGTTCGTCCCATAGGAGAAAAGAAGCTGCGAAAGAATGTCGACCAACGAAAATCTTTCTCTCTCACGCGGCCATCGGCTCTGTCTTTGAAGACTTCGCTTCCTTGCGCATCTAAAATACGGAGCTCATAAAAAGTAATCGCACTCTTATCGCGCACGTTCACTTGAAAGACCATGCTATCGCGCACGCCATCGTTGTTAGGTGAGAATGCAACCGCGTCGCTTTCGACAAGAACCTCGGGCGCATCGTTATCAATACCACCGAGTCGCATGCCCAACGAGAGGCTATGGAGTTCCGTTTCACCCGCTGAAGATAAACCCAAACCATAAAATGCGAAGAGTTTGTTTTCGTTGATGGGGAGCGACATGCCGACCCCGAGACGCACGCCGTCGGCACGCTTAGAAAAATTGAACGCGCCATAGCCAAGAGAAAAATATGCCCAACTGTATTGCGCTTGAAGACCGACGAGCAACGGGAGCGTATCGAACCGCTCTGTGCCATAAGTCGACGCGAGCAGAGCGAGATTCCACACGGAGCTTTGGTAAACCCCGGTGGTAAATCCCAAATGCGCAGAAGGGCTCGCCAGAAGAGCGCTCTCGCCCACGGGAATCTCCAGGTTTGCCGTTTGAAAATAAACAGAAGGAGAATAAATCCCCCAACCGTCGCTCCCATCGAAACTAAAAAACCACTTGCTGTCAAAAAGAAGCATCGGGTCGAGACCCAGACCGAATGCGTTTTGATTTTTGAATTGCGTGAAGCGTGGGGTAATTGTGACGCCGGTGGCGACATGCTTCGTGAGAAAGCTGCCATAACCAAAACGCAGCGCGGTCGTTTGGTCGGCGGCCTCGAAGTGCTCAATCGAAAACGACAGCCCTCCATAAGGGCCGAAGAGCACGCCATCGGCAAAGAGCCCGCTGAGGTGCGGCCCATAAAGCCCCCCCAAAAAGAATGTGTTGTGCTCTCCATAGCCCAGAAGCGCTGGGCTTATGGGCCCGCTCGCCTGAGGCAAGAACGTCTGCGCACGCTGGCCTGCGACTCCCCACGGCAGCGGGCGAAGAGACACTGCGGCATAGTCTTTCGTTAAAACAGTCTCGGCATGCAGAGCTGCCACTAAGAGGTTTGTGGTAATTACCACGGCAAGGGCCAGAATTTTGTAAATCGGCGGAGTTCTCACGTATTACAATACCTCTATAAGGAAGAAACTCGTCGCTTCAAGCTCAAAGTGGGGGCGTGGGAGTTGGGAGGGGAACTCATCGCAGCCCCGTGCCCGAACAAAAAATGTAATAACTATTACAAATTCCCCGTTTCTTAAGAATCCAAGTTATTGTGGTAGTTATTACAAAATTATCGCTTCAAAAATCTACGGTTTTGCTCGAAAATGGAGTATGCAGGACATAGATTTTAGCCGCTATTATAGAAAAGATAGACGAACTTTTGCAACCAAGGAACAACCCGCTTCCCGTTCCGGAAAAATGCCGGTCAACAAGGTTTCGCTCTACTTGGCGATTGCCTTCTCGGCGTTGGCGATTGGCTTCATCGGCGGAACACAATTACAAAAAAAGAAAATGATCCGCGAGATTGAAAGCCAAGTTGCACCCGACAGCATCGCGACGGCGAACGTCGCTACGCCAACTTCTGAAGAAGCGGCTGAGACCGTACGCACAACGCTTTCGACCGACGTCAAAGAGACTCAGAGCGCCACAAAATCGGTAGGGGGTAGCTATCTCATCCTCGCTAAAATCTATCCCGATGAAAAAGAAGCGTCGTTGGCGGGCTTGAATCTCAAGCGCGACGGATTGAAAGCTTTTATGGCGCGTAACGGCAAAAAGATTAAACTCTACGTGGGGCCCATTGAAGGCAAGTCCGAGGCCTATTCTGTCTTGGGTAAACTCAAGAAGAGCTCAGAATTTTCTGGCGCGATTCTTTATCGCAAGTAGTGTTCTTCGCATAAAAATTCGAGAGACGCAAAAAATATCTCTCGTACATTTTTTTGACTTCTGGAGTGTCTTGTGATACGCGATGCCAGTGCAGACGACGTGGTCTCCATCCAAAATCTTCTGAAGCCCTATGTCGAGAAACGCATTCTCTTATACCGCTCACGAAAAGAAATCCTGGAAAACATCGAAAAGACAATAGTCTACGAAGAAGATGGCGTTCTTCTCGGAACAACGAGTCTTGTTTTTTTCTCGGCAAAGCTTTGTGAGATACGCGCACTTGTCATCGATGAAACGCAACAAGGCAAAGGACTTGGAAAGAAGCTCGTGCTTGCCGCAGAAGAGAAGGCTTTACGTCTAACGAAAGAGCGACCGATACATTTTTTTGCGCTCACTTACACGCCAAAATTTTTTGAACAATGCGGTTACGTGCAAACACTCAAAGAAAATTTTCCAGAAAAAATTTATGAGGTATGTAATTTTTGTTTTAGAAAAGACGATTGCCATGAGATAGCCGTTGAAAAATTTTCAGGAAATGATTGACGGCGTAAGAGTACAGAATACGATGTGACATAATTTAACAATGAGACATAATACTAACAGTCTCTATGAGCGCGGAGCTCACACGTAATCTACGATGGAACTCTTTCGTAAGGCGCGTCTTTTTATCGTCATCGGCTCAGCGCTTACGTTGGCAATCTTTGCCACTGTTTATATTTTTAATTTTTTCAACCGCGCCAATTTAGAGAAAGCGTTGAATGGCAAAGACAGTGTTTCGATTCTCTTCGTCGTAACTTCCACTGCGGACGATAAACGAGTCGAAGTTATTTCGGTGACGCAACTTTTCCCCGCCACGCAGCGCATCGGCGTCATTTCGTTTTATCCTCTCATTCATTTGCGCGACGACGAGCCGAGTCTCAAAGACATCTACCGCAACAAGGGTATCTCCGGTCTCTCGGCCGCAGTTTCTGAATTTTTAGGGGAGCGACTCACTCTGCAAGTCAAGACACGTAACGATACACTCGCTCAGTTCGTCGATATTTTAGGTGGCCTCGATTATTTTATTCCCGCTGCCGATGTCTTAAAAGACGAAAACCTTCCAAAAGGACAATTTATTCTGGACGGCAGTCTGGTGTCTCGGTTGCTGAATCCTCCTGAAAAAAACGAATATACGCCAGCGTTCAAGCTTTTTCGCTACTATTCGCTCTTTTTGAACGCGTGGAACCAACGCGCAAAGCTCTGGCCGCTTCTTAAAGGAGAGAAAATTTTTGCATTGGCTGTCCGTGGTGTAGAAACCAACATGACGGCACATGATTTATACGTCTTAACGCAAAATTTGAGCACGCACAAATCGTGGCTACCGATTCTGCTCGAAGTGCCCGTGCGCCGCGTCAAAGACAACTTCCTCGTCGACAAAGATTCTGCGGCTCTGTATTTTCGCAATCTCACGAAACAGCTAACACAAAACGACCATCCCTTTATGAACGAACCTCCAAAGATGGAAGTGAAGAACGGAACACACATTGCAAATCTCGCCCGGACTGCGCGCGCAGAACTTTCTCGCAAAGGCGTGCAGATCTTGGAGTTTACAAATGCCGATAATAATGATTATGATGAAACGGTCCTCTTGGGTACGAGCGGCAATGCTTTCTATCTTGAAAGCATTGCACGTATCTTGGGCGTGCGCCGCTCTTACGCTGCCGTCAACCGCGCGCTCTTCACAGACCTTGTACTTGTGATGGGTAAAGACTACAACAAACTCAAAGGCGAAGAAGTAACACGATGAACACAGACGACTTGACACTCCTTAAGGCCATTGCGCAAGCTCTGGATGCCAAGAAAGCAGAGAATATTATTGTCTTAGACCTGCAGCAGCAATCTTCTTATCTTTCTTATTTTATCATTGCTACCGCTCTTTCAAAAACACATTTGAAAACGCTCTTTGACGAAGTTCAAAAAATAGCGCAAGAGCATCGGGTGAAATCCAACCGCCCGCAAATTCCACAATTTGAAAGCGGCTGGGTGACATTCGATTTAGGTTTTTCTGTCATACATCTATTTGAAGAAGAGAAACGGGCGTTCTACCGTCTTGAAGACGTGTGGAAAAATGCAAAGCCTATTGCCTTCGCTCAAGAGCGTTCTACTGACCTTACCTCCCGCAAGGGATCTTCTGGAAGCACGGAAAGTCCGAAGAAAAAAACTGTCAAAAAGACAGTGAAAAAATCGACGAAAACTGCCGGCACAAAGAAGAAAAAAACGATTAAGAAGACGACAAAGGAGAAAAACATGGCGACAGCGAAAAAGAAACCTGCTAAGAAAGCAGCGAAAAAAACCGCAAAGAAAGCTGCAAAAAAAACAGCAAAGAAAAAGTAACCTTTGCTTTTCTCCCTGCGAAGGGAGGTCATTGGTCAAGGGGCTCTTGGGACGCTTCAAGCTTCGCTCGAGCCCCTTTTTTTTACGCTATTCATTTTTCGAGGCCTTGCCGATGCGTGGCTGTGGTATCAATAATTTTACTGCAGAGTGCGGTTTGTGGGCGGAGTGACTCCCGTATCGATGCTGCCGAATTGCTCTTCATAGCGGCGGATATTTTCTTGAAGCGCCTGCAAGAGACGCTTCGCATGCCCTGGTGTCAAAACCATGCGTGAGACAAGCTTGCCAAAAGGCGCCGGATGCTGCTGAATGAAGAGATAATCGAGAATGAATTCTTCTTTAGTATGCCCAATGTTCGTAACGTTCGCAAACGTGCCTTTCAAAATCTCCGGGTCAAGGTGGATTTCGATTTTATTCTCGTTCGTCAAATCTTGTGGGCCGGCCATTAAACTCAAAACAGACAGGCTTACTGCTTGACAACGACAAAAAAAAAGCATGATAGCACCATGTTGAAGAAACACTTGAGCTCGAATAAGAGTCGCGCTGCGGTATGCTTTATTGCTTTCGCATGGGTTTTTGCCGCCGGTTGCATGGAGCGTGCACCCGGTTATTCAGAGAACTACGGAGATGAAAGAGTCAATGCGCAAGAAGAAGCGCCGCGCTATGGGCAATTCATCGGGAGCATTTACTTCCGCACGGCAAGTGCCGTCCTTTCACGCTCTGCGCGATCCGATGTAGCGCGCATGGCTGAGCGCATAGAACAAAGGCGAAGCGCCAACTACCGCGTCATTATTATAGGCTACGCAGATAAAAGACGCGGCTCAGAAGAAGGCGTCGAGCTTGCGAATGAAAGAGCGCAAAGAGTTGCACTCGCCCTCGAAAAAAGCGGCATCAATCTCGACCGCCTCATCATCGATTCGCGTCCGATGAGGCTGACAAAAAAGACGGGCGAGCGCCGGGTCGACATCTATTTAGAACGAGCACTCGCGCAACGCTTCGACAGCCAAATGCTCTACCCTCTCCTTGTGGGAGTTTTTCTTCTCACGGTATTCGTAATCGGTGTGGTGATTTTTCGCCGAAGAAACTAACCCCAAAGGCGCTTCATAATCGCGCGGGCTTCTTCAAAGAAGCCCTTCTCTTCATCAGGACTGAACGGTCCCCACTTGCCTTCTTGCAAGCGTTTCGCAAGTGCTGCGTACTCGAGCGAACCGGCGATTGTATAAACTGTCTTAGCTTTGTTTTCGATGATTTTTATCGTCGAACCGTCAGGCGTCACAAGCGCGTTCGGTGGAATTTTTGTATTCCCGCGCACCATGCACCCTGCAGTCACCATGGCACCGTCGCCAATAACTGCGCCGTCGAGAATGACGCTACCGATTCCGATAAGAACTCCACGGCCGATAGTGCAACCATGCACCATCGCGTGGTGCCCGATGAGTGTGTAGTCGCCAATTTCGACGCCGCGCTTCGAATCGCTGTGGAGTGTCGAATTATCTTGAATGTTCACGAAGTCGCCTAAGACAAACCGGTTCATATCGGCGCGTAGAACGACACCCGGCCAGAGAGAAGAGTGCTCCCCCATCGTGACATCACCGATAATAGTCGCCCGTTCATGAATAAACGCCGTGGGATGGATTTGGTTTACGGTATAGAGTTTGTTTTGCGGCATCGCTTTGAGTCCAAGCTAAAAATTAATTACCGACTTGATAAGCACGGCTATAGATTGCGTAATCGCCTTCGCGTTGGCTGATGTAGTAAAGTTTGTTGTGCCGCGCATCGATTGCCGGAAAAAAATCGTTTCCCGCCGCTGTCGTGACTTGGTCGACTCGGTTTGCCTCTAAAGAAATAGCATAGACATCGTTGTTGCCTGCGGCATTTGAAACGGCGAAGAGAGCTTTGCCCCGCACGTCGCGGCTCGGTTGGAATGTAAATCCACCCGGACCGAAAAGCGAGGTGACATTGCCGCTTGCCCGGTCGAGTTTGAAGAGAGAAAAAGAACTCCCCTTTCGATTCGAGTAAAAATAGATTTGTTGCCCGTTCGACGAATAGACAGGACCAAAGTCAAAGCTCGATTCTTTGGTTAGGCGTTTTTCTGAACCGTTAGAAAGATTCATTTCGTAGAGGTTATATTTGTTGTCGCGCTTGGAATAATACGCGAGTAATTTTCCATCGGGCGAAAGCGAAGGGAACTCGCACCAGAAACTCTTATTCGTTATTTGCGTAATCGCGCCGCTCGCGATTTCTATTTTTTGAATCGATCCCTTTCCCCCTTCGTTAATAAAATAATAGATGGCTTTACCGTCGCGCGAGAAAACAGGTTGCGATTCGAGGTAGGGTGTCTTTGTTAACGTCGTCTTTGATTTTGTGGCGATGTTATATAAGACGATATCACCCTTTTGGTCGCGGTAGTCTGAGCTAAACGCGAGTAAGTCTCCCGAGGGTGAAACCGCGAGAGTTTGCAATTTGCCGTATTCACCAAAGACGCGGGTGTTTGCGCCAAAGCTCAGAGAAGCTGCCCAAAGCAACGTTGCCGCCGCGAAGAAACTTGTTACCGCAAGCACGGGTTTATTTGCCACAATTTGTTTTCGCACGAACACGCGACATAATGCGGCACAGTCTCTCAACATGTGCCACACTACAAACCGAATTTATTTCAGCAAGTCTCTACTGAATAGCCCGACAAGGCGCGGGCTCAGCCTGCGCGCCAAATCGATGACCTTCGCCGTTGGCCCAGGCAATATAAAATCGGTTTTGTTCGCAATCGCTTTGACGGTTTCTGTTACGACGTTTTCAGGGTTCTCAATCAAGAACTGAGGGTATGCATCGACATCGATGTTAATACCAAAGCGCTCGGATTGCAAAATCGCCGTGCGCGTAAAAAACGGGTGAACCGATGAGACGGTGATGCCATATTTGTAATATTCTTCGCGGATAGCGTCGGAAAAGCCCTTCAGCCCATGCTTTGAAGCTGTGTAGGGCGCACCACCCGGCAGAGGCACGATGCCCGCAACCGAAGAGACGTTCACAATATGCCCACTGCCGCGAGTTTGCATGTCGGGAAGGAAATAATGGCAAATGCGCATCGGCGAGATGAGGTTAATGTTCATGAGCTTTTCCCAGCGGTCAAGAGGAACGTCGCCAAAGTTCCCGGCTTGCGCGATGCCTGCGTTATTGATGATGATATCGGGGCATGGAGAGATTTTCTTCACATCGGCCAAGAATTTCTCGGTGCCTTCTTTATGGCTGATGTCTGCGGCGATCATGCCCAAGACTTGCCCTTTTGCAGCGTTAGGCTTGAAGCGATCGAGCGCTTCGAGCTTGATATCGGAGAGGATGAGCTTTCCGCCGAGTTCCATGAGTTGTGTCGCAAATTGCGCACCCAACCCCCCCGACGCTCCCGTGAGCAGAATTGTTTTGTCTTTGAAATAGTTCATGGTGCAGTGCTTCAAAAACTGAACATTGCGTCAAGGCCGAATAGTTAGTCGGGACGTGCTAAAAAGGGCAGAAACTTCATTTTTTTTTAAAAATTGAAAAAAAGTCACAGAATTCTGAGAAAAAAAGCATGTTTCTCGGTATTTAATATATAGAAGGACAATATGTACCACAATACCTCACTCTCCCTGCGCAAAAAAAGTCACCGGCGGATCAAGGCGGCACTCCACATCCTCGCCCGACACGGCATCCACTGGA
>CAUJII010000158.1 GCA_963205035.1 Spirochaetota bacterium | reverse complement strand
ATGAAGATTGCCTCTGACATGGGTATCGAAACTGTCGAGCGGGACATCAGCCGCACCGAGCTTTATATCGCAGACGAAGTGTTCTTCACCGGAACAGGCGCGCAAGTGGCGTGGGTCGAAAGTATCGATCGCCGCGTGATTGCCGACGGTAAGATAGGCCCTCTCACCGACAAACTCCAGAAAGCATTTTTCGATTATGCAACGGGAAAGAATGCGCAATACGCATCGTGGCTCACCTCCGTTTATTAATACCACGCCGTGTTGAAGCTTTCTGCCGAAAACATTCCCCAAGTAGTCATCTTTGAGGGAGACCAGACAAAAGAGAAGGCTAATGCGCTCAAGCATTTGGCGGCTGAAATTCTTTTTGAACACCGGCGAGAGACAACCGACACCAAACCTTTTATCTCTAAACTCGTCGCAGAAAACCAGCATCCGGATCTTATCGAATTTGTAACAGAGACGGTGGCTATCGGTTCGGAAAAAGATCCTTTGCCTGGAACGGTGCGGCATCTCATGCGGCGTGTACTTCCTTATGCGCCATGGAAGGCGAATGCGCGCGTTGTCTTGTTCCAGAACGCCCAAGGTATCAACAACGAGGCTGAGACAGCACTCCTCAAGACGCTAGAGGAACCGCCCGAGAATAATTATTTTTTCATGAGCGTGCAGACGGCTGAAGCGATGCGCGAGACAGTGCGTTCGCGTTCTATGATAACGCGCAGCGTCGAAAAGCATTTGGTCCCCGAAGGCATGCGCGACCCGTGGATGCGTTTTTATTATCTTATGAATGCGCATGATTTTTTTGTAGATTATCCAGAAGCCGCCGAACGTATTGTGCAAGAGACAAAAGAGGCTTTTGACACAATGGCATTTAGCACCTCTGACTTCGCGGGTCTGGAGAGAATTTTATTTACGCTGCCTCGGCAGCTTTTTGAAAAAGAAATGATCGCTGTTCAAAATAGAGCATTCCACTTTGCGCTCCTCCCTGTATGGGCAGCGCTCAGAGACAGAGCAACGCAGGGGATGGTCGCACCTTTAGCGCCGATTGTCTTGAACCATATTACTCCCTTGGAAGCGACCCGGGCCGCCGAGCGCATCCAGACTTATTTGCGCAATTTATCGTACCGCGTTTTCGGCACACGCGCTCTCACGCCTTCGATTGTTTTTTATGCTTTTTTTTCGCGTTTTTTCCCGCTATGGTCGAAGCGCTCTGAGGGCGCGGGATAAGCCGCCGCGCATAAAGACTTGCCATCTCGCAAATTTCTCCCTATATTTATTTCAGAGTAACTATGACAGAACCACAAGATATTCGTTCGGCAAAACGCCCCGAACCGGACCACGAGATGGTCACCATTGCCGATTATGTTCTAAACTACAAAATTGACTCGAAAGAGGCTGTCGAGACTGCGCGTTACATGCTCTTAGATTCGCTCGCGTCAGCGATTCTCGCGATGAAATTTCCTGAATGCACAAAATACTTGGGGCCCATCGTTCCCGGTGTTGAAATACCACACGGCGTTCCTGTGCCGGGCACAAAGCACACGCTCGACCCCGTGCAGGCAGCCTTTGCGATTGGGGCACAAATCCGTTGGCTCGATTTTAATGACACATGGCTCGCCGCCGAGTGGGGGCATCCTTCGGATAATTTGGGTGCCATCTTGGCCGTCGCAGATTATCTGAGCCGGCGCTCGAACAACAAAGAAGCGCCGCCCATCCAAATGCACGACGTCTTGCAATTCGCCGTCAAGGCGCACGAAATACAAGGTTGCTATGCGCTCAAGAATAGTTTCAACCGCGTAGGATTAGACCACGTCATCTTAGTGCGTCTGGCGTCGAGTGCTGTGACTGCTGCGATGCTCGGTGGCACAGAAGAGCAAATTATCACCGCCATTTCACACAGTTGGATGGACAACGGAACGCTCAGAGCTTACCGGCACGCGCCGAATACGGGCCCACGCAAAAGTTGGGCGGCGGGCGATGCGTGCAGACGTGCTGTGACTCATGCACTGAACGCAGTCTATAACGACGCCGTGGGTTATCCCTCTGTGCTTTCAGCGAAGACCTGGGGGTTTTACGATGTCGCGTTCAAAGGAAAACCTTTTGAGTTCGAGAGGCCTTTTGGAACCTACGTCATGGAAAATATTTTGTTCAAGCTAAGTTATCCGGCGGAGTTTCACGCGCAGACTGCGGTCGAGTGTGCGATGAAGCTCTACCCTCAGACCAAAGACCGCTTCGCTGATATCAACAAGGTGGTGATTGAAACTCAAGAAGCCGGCCACCGCATCATCGACAAGACGGGCCCGCTTGCTAACTACGCCGACCGCGACCATTGCATCCAGTACATGGTTGCGGTTCCCCTCATCTTCGGCCAACTGACGGCGAAAGATTATGGCGACGAACGCGCAAGCGACTTGCGGATTGATACCTTGCGCGAGAAAATGATCGTCGTGGAGAATAAACAATTTACGAAAGATTATTTTGACGTCGATAAACGCGCCATCGGCAACTCCGTTCAGGTGTTTTTCCAAGACGGCACTTCGACCGAAAAAGTTTTGGTGGATTATCCCATTGGGCACCGCCGGCGTCGAAGCGAGGGAATTCCCGTTCTCATGCAAAAGTTTGAAAATGCGTTTGAAGCGCATTTCGGTAGAGAGAAGACCGCAGAAATTCTTGAGCTGGTTCAAGACGTCGAACGCTTCGACGCTTTACCTGTGCATGAATTCATGGACCTCTTGAAGGCTTAGTCGCGCAAGAGAAAAGACCCAACTCGCGCCGTCTCTTTCGCTTACGCTCTTAGCGTGAACTTAGAGAGGAAAAAAATCGTGCCAACGAGCTCTAAGCCTAAACTCTCACGCAACACCCAACGCTTTCAAAAAACTATTCAAAAGTTCTTCGGCTTGCGCTTTTAGTTTTGCCTTATCGGCTGCCAAACTTTCGCGCGTCGGTTTATTTTCAGACATGAGACTCAAGTAAACTTTCACTTTGGGCTCGGTACCCGACGGGCGCAGCGTCAGCCGCGAATGCTGCTCCAGCCAAAATTGGATGACATCTGCATGGCCTAAGTTTTCCTTTAGCGTGCGGCACTCGGTTGTGGAGGGCTCCCCTGCTCCGGCGCGCAAATCCAAGACATCGACGAGTTTTCTTTGCACGCCCATCTTCTCAAAAAATTCGCGGGGATTTTCTAACTTCTGCAA
>CAUJII010000157.1 GCA_963205035.1 Spirochaetota bacterium | reverse complement strand
GGCTCCGACTTGGCGAATGCAGCACGCCGCAACGGTGCTGCGTCGCGCACACCCATTTTATTTTTCGACGGATAAAAAAGAAAGAGTTGGAATGCGGGTTTGGAATGGTGAGAAACCAGCATCGGGTAGAGGTATGCAACGCGGTTCTTGCCGCCTTGCGCCATGTCGGTAACTTTTTTGATGCTTGCTTCAAACGCTGTAGAATTCCCCACGGAGATCTGATCGAGTGCAAGGTAATAAGTGGGATCTTGCGCGTTGATTTTTTTCGTTTCGATGAAGCGTAATTTCTCATCGAGCTTCGCGAGCACCTCCATGTCGGCGCTATTGGGGCCTGTGAGAGCAGACCGGTCTTGCACCAGAATCATTCCTTGAGAGACATCTGAAGAAAAATCTGCCATACCGCGTGGGCTATCCTAAATCCGTAAGATATACCGCCAATAAGATATAAGCGACTGAGATGGTTTCACCTTACACTCGCCAAGGGAAGCCTTACCGAGTGTGAGAGTCCCTTGACGGCGGCGACAGCGAGAACTTTTTCTGTCGCGACGTTGCCCTTGGCTCCCGGCGAAAAAGGACAGCCGCCAATACCGCCCGCTGAAGAATCAAAACGGGTGAAGCCTAAATCCATCGCGAGGCTTACATTGTCTTCTGCGAGTGCATACGTGTCGTGGAAGTGCCACCACAGTTTTTGCCGCCACGACTCAAGAAGCCTGCTTTCGACAAGAGCTTTGACTTGCTGCGCCGTCGCCTTGCCGGTTGTGTCCCCCAAAGAGATTTCATCGACTGCATCGAAGAGCGGCAAAAACGCGATGAGGTCTTTTTCCGGTTGCTTCATTCCTTCGTAAGCGCAGTCGAAGACCGTCGAGATATAGAGTCTTATGCGAGGATTTTTTTCTTTCGCGTGTTGCATTAGATGGCGCAGGTCTTCTAAAGACTCACCCACGCTGCGGTTGATATTTTTTTTGCTAAAGGTCTCCGAAGTTGCTGTGAAGAAAGCGACTGAGGTGCAACCAATTTCGAGCGCACGGCTTAAGCCTTTCTCGTTCGGAATGAGGAGTGAGAAATTGTCGCGGTTTGTGGGGGCCGCATCGCAAACGGTACTGAAGACTTCGTCCGAGTCGGCCATCGTCGGCACGAGTTTGGGATTTACCAACGAACCCACTTCGATTTTTTTGAGACCGCAGTCATAAAGACCTTGAATAAAAGACACTCTCTCAGCGACGCTCAAAGTTCGTGACGCAGATTGTAAGCCGTCGCGCGGCCCGACTTCGCAAATCTCTAATTCTGCCATTAAGTTCCCCGCGCTTTCTTGCGCGCACGTTCTGCCGCAAAAGCGACGCCCTGTGCGTTCAAGTCTAAATCCAACTGCAACATTTTGTTTTCGTCCTCGGTCAAGACCACCCCACGCGCCGCAAGCTCTCTATCAAAGAGAGAGCGCCACATACCGAACGCGACTTTGTAGTCTTCTTCGGGAGTATTGTCCTTTGCCGCAACGAGCGTGTCGAAAAGTAACTGTGCCTCTTTCAAATAACCCGAGAGCATGTCGGCGCCCGCTTGCATATCTTTCCAGACGCCAAAGTGCGTGGGGTAGGCCTGCTTTGCACCGCTCGCCAAAACGAGTTCGAGACTCTTGAGTGCTTCCTGAGCGTCGAAATCTGTGGGGCTCGTGCTCGGAAAAAGAAAGGGTTTCGTCCCTCGCTGGAGCATCGGGTATGCAATGCCGAACGAATCGCCAGTGAAGACACTCTGTGTCTTCTTGTCGACAATCACGAAATGATGGTTTGCATGCCCTCGAGTATAAATAAACGTAAGTTCGGTATCTCCCACGGCGAGACGTTCGCCGTCTGTGGGAGTTATTACACGCTCGGCAGGCACGCTCTCTAAGGAGCCATAAAGATCGTGGAACTTTTTTTCACCGTAGACAGCCTGCGCGCTTTTCACGAGCCGCGAGGGGTCGATGAGATGGGGGGCTGCACGCGGGTGGGCGATCACCTTTGCGTTCGGGCATGCCTTGAGCAGAAGGCCGGTGCCGCCTGCGTGGTCTAAATGAACGTGAGTGATGACGATAAACTCCACATCTTCCGGTTTATACCCGGCTCCCGCCAACGCCTTTATTAAAGAAGGGACTGCGTAGTTTGTATTATTATCGATGAAGCATGCTTTTGTGCCGCAGTGGAGTAAATACGCCGCCGCAATGTTTTCTCTGACATAGTGGCAATCAATCGTCGTGACCATGCACCAACGCAGGTTCTCGGCGTAGGGTGGAAAGAGTTTAGGCGCCCCTCATCTTTTCCGGTTTACAGACGCCGAGTGAGGTGCAGAATGGTTTCGAGGATTTTCGATGAAAAATATTCTTGTTTTTCTTGCGCTCATGGTTTTTGTAGGAGGTAGCGCGTTTACGCAGATGAGTCTCGCGTTCGATAGTACGCTCCTCAATCCCAAATTTTATTCGCGGGTTTTGGCTGAAAGCGATTTAGCGGGGGCCGCAGAGACCGGGGCAAAGAAGTTAATACCACAAAACAAGATCGCCGGTGATGTCGTGGGCCTTGCTGCGAACAAAATCAAGCCCGAGATCATCCGGCAGACAGAAGCCGGTTTGCAGAGCTTTCTTGACTTCTTGCAGGGGACAAAAGAACGTGCTGAGTTTGATTTTGATTTGAGCACCCTGAAGAGTAACAAAGCCTTGCACGCAGAGGTGGCAGACCTCGTGCAAAAAAGAAGTAATTTAGAGGGATTGCCCAAGTCGCTCACCGAGCCGCTTGCTGAAAAGGCTATCAATACGCTACCCGCAAAACTCGACCTCCTCTCGCGCTCGGGCATCTCTGAGAAACAGCTCCAAGAAGCACGCGCTGCCAGCATGGAGTTTTTTGGCAAGTATGAGGGTTACAAGCGCAACGCCCTAATTGCGCTCGCGGTGGGTTTTATAGCGCTGGTTCTATTGCTCCGCAAGGTGAAAAACATTGTCTTTTGGGCCGCTCTTGGGCTTTTGCTATCGAGCGTCTTTACGTTTGCGCCTTCTCTCTATTTTGACGCCATTGCTGCAAATTGGGGTGGTGGAGCTGTGGAATTCCTACGCGAAACGGGTATTTTCAAGAATCTCGTGGTGCAGCTCAAATCCCAGTATGCGTGGGTGCCCACGATTGGAGCGATTGCCGCTGCGGGGCTCTTTCTTCTTTGGTTCGTGCTGCGCAGGTCGCGGCGAAACCCTGCTTGAGTTCCCCGCATAGCGGGTGTTTTTCTGAAGCTTTTTTGGCCCTCCGTGGTGCACTGCTACCATAAACTATAGCCAATCACACAGGGAGCATTGTCTATTATGAAAAAAATAATCCACTTACTCGCGGCGGCCAGTATTGCAGCCATCTTCTCGAACTGCGCATTCGGGGGAGACGACGAAATTATCGGTAGCAAAGTCGCTGAAAACGTCCGCGTTCTCACTCCCGTCGAAGCCCGCTATATCGTAACCCCCGAACAAACGAGGCTCACTTTTGAGAAAGCCAATGATCCCATTGCGGAGCTGCAACCCGGCGATATTATCGTTTCAGACGTGAACGGAGCCTCTCCCTCGGGTTACTTGAAAAAAGTGACACAGGTTAGCGAAACAAGCGATACGCGCATTGTCGATACAGTTCCCGCGACCTTAACCGACGCCATCCAAGAAGGGCAGGCGACCGCTTCAGGCAGCCTCAACCCCGCAGGAGATAATAGCTTACTTAAGGGCGCAACTTACAACCCTGAAACGGGTCTCATTGAAGAAATTAATCCCGCACCGGGCGTGACAGTCTTTGGAACAAAAAAGCCCACCGATGCCGTTCCCGAGTGTAGCACAAAAAAATGGTATGTTAAATTCGACAACGTCAATATTCAAGACGCGGGCCATATCAATGGTTGCGTCGGCATGAACCTTGACTTTGTTATGAATGTCAAAATCAAGTGGTTTGAGATGAAGTCGGCGGAGTTCTCTGTTAATCCCTCGATCACATCAAAAATCGATGTCAGTGTCGGTGGAGCAACGTTTAAGATTAGCCGCGCACAAGTTACACTCACAACATTCAACCTCCAGCCGATCACATTCATGATTGGACCAGTACCCGTTGTAATTATCCCGCGCATCAAGATTGTCTTGGGCGTCGACGGAAAAGTAACGGCGACTCTTGTAACTTCGATTCAATTCGCCGCTTCGGCAAAAGCGGGACTCCAGTACAAGGATAAGAAGTGGAAGACCATCAAAGAAAAAAGTAGCAACTTTGTGATTGATACTCCACAATTTGGCGGTGAAGTCGATGCCATGGTCTATGCAGGCCCAGAAATTACATTCTTGCTCTACGGCGTGGTGGGCCCGGGAGCTAACCTTTACGTCTACACCCACTTCATTGGCAATTGGAGCCCCGTCACACAGCAACTCCAAAAATGGGAGGTCTGGTTGGGCTTTGAAGCTGGCGCGCACTTTACCGCTGAAGCATTTGGGCGCACACTCTTCAATATCAGCGAGCCATCGATTATCGGGTATGAAGGTCTCATCGCTTCGTCCGATTACGGCGGAATCGCACCTGCAGGAACAGGCCGCGTTGTCGGTGTTGTCGGTCAGAGAATCTCCGGCCAATACCAAAAATCAGACGGCTCTTATTCCCCCGCGATGTCAGGTGACTTCGTGACCGTCGGCAACCTGGTCGGCAAGTTAGGCAATAAATAAGAATCCCTCACTTCATATTTCTCCAATTTCCAAGGGAGTCACTAAAAAGACTCCCTTGTTTTTTCTAATAGTTACTCCAAAATACAGTATTGCGAGTAACTATTCGCGCCGTTCTGCGGATTCTCTACGCCGACCGCTCTATCAGGTATTGCGGCAAGTAACGAAAAAGCTCGGACGAGGCAAATAAACTCTTGGCCTCCCGGCTGAGTTTCGTCGCCATCGCACGCGCTTTTTCTTGTGCGCGTTCTACGCCGAAAAGAGCGACGACTGTCTTCTTATTTTGTGCCAAGTCTTTGCCAGCCGTCTTGCCCAGCGTGACCGAATCTTGGCTTGCATCCAAGAGGTCGTCGGTGATTTGAAAAAGTAGTCCCAAAGTTCTACCCCAACGAAGGACCGACAGCCTTAGCTTCTGCTCGCTCACGAGGTATGGCAGTTGCACCGCCGCTTCAATCAGCCTGCCCGTTTTCATCCGGTGGAGTCGCAACGTGTTCGAGGTCTGTGCCTCTATGTCGAGGAATTGCCCGGAGACCATGCCCTGCGCACCGACGGCGCGGGCAAAATAGAGAATCGCTCGTGGCTCTACATCCGCCATCGCGAGGAACTCAAATGCGCACGATTGGAGTAAGTCACCGACTAAGATTGCCGTGGCTTCGCCGTACTGAATATGGCACGATGGTTGGCCTCTGCGCATGGAATCGTCGTCCATCGCGGGAAGATCGTCGTGAACAAGCGAGTAACTATGCAGACATTCAAACGCCGCAGCAATTTTCAGAGCGCGGATTTCTTCGAGCCCCGCAAGACGCGCTGCTTCGAGCGCAAGAATCGGGCGAAAGCGTTTGTTTTTTCCTGAAAGGGAATAGAGTGTCGCTTCTTTGAGACGCGTTGGCGCCGCCTTGAGTGAAGATTTTCTGAGCAAAGCAAAAAAATCCCGCTCGAAGCGGGTTTTAATATTTTGTAGGAGTTCTTGCATTCCTCAGGTACTTTCCATTCACAGATTAACCGTGAACAGAGAGAAATCCCTATTGGCCTGCGAGTTCGAGACCGCTAAAAAAGAATGCGGCTTCAATTTTAGCATTGTCGACAGAATCGGAACCGTGTACTGCGTTCTCACCTTTCGACTTTGCAAAGAGCTTGCGGATTGTGTTCTCTTTTGCCTCTGCGGGGTCTGTGGCTCCTATGACATCGCGCCAATGGAGGACTGCGTTGTCGCGCTCTAAGATGGCTGCGACGACGGGACCCGATGCCATGAAAGTACAGAGTTCGCCATAGAACGGACGCGCAGCGTGGACGCTATAAAATTCTTGCGCTTGTGCAAGGCTTAACCGGACGCGCTTCATTGCGCGGATAGCGAACCCTTCTTCTTCAATGCGCGCCAAAATTTTTCCTGTGAAGTTGGAGCGCACCGCGTCGGGCTTCACCATAATCAATGTGTATTCTTTTTGAAACATGGGGTTGAGTTTGGTTTTTAGACAGCGCGTCAATGAAGAGATATCCCACGCCCACCCTAAAATCGTTTGCCACTCCGCCAACTTTCTCACAACCGTCTGCAAAAGCCCATGCAGACGCAGACTCTCTATGACAAGAACCAACTGAAAGCTGAGCTCGAGGCCTCGGGGGTGTGCCGCGTCACGCTCAACAATCCCACGCAGCTCAACGCGCTCACCAAGACGATGGCTGAGGGCGCCAGAGAATTGGCGGATTTACTCACCCAAAGTGCCGCCCGCGTTGTGGTTTTTACCGGCGAAGGGCGGGCGTTTTCAGCCGGCGGCGATTTAGATTACTTGCTGCATTTAACCTCGCTCACAGCCGAAGATTCCGCAAAGGCGATGCTTGATTTCTACAAATCGTATCTCGCTCTCTTCACGCTGCCTCTGCCAACGATTGCGCACATCAACGGGCCTTGTGTCGGCGCGGGGTTTTGCTTGGCGCTTGCGTGCGACTTGCGTTTTGTTGTCTCCAACGCAAAGGTGGGAATGAACTTCGTTAAAATTGGACTGAACCCCGGCATGGCGGCGGAGTTCTGGGCCAAAGAAAATCCGATGCTTGTTCGCGAGATGTTACTCACCGGGAAAATTTATTCTGCTTCAGATATTCGTTTGAAATCTCTTTTCAACTCGGTCGCGAGCAAAGAATCAATTTTAGTTCAGGTTGAAGAAGCTGCGGACTCGATTGCAAAAGCGTCACCGCAATCCATCCGTCTATCGTTGCCGCTTCTTAGAAACCCTGCACTCCCACGCGAAGAGGTGATGCAGCGCGAAGCGCAAGCGCAAGGCCAGTGCATGAGCACGGGTGAGATTGCAAAAGCGGTTGCAGCGCAGAAGGCGGGCGAGGTATACCAATTCAAAATTTAAGAGAGAAGAAGGAAACAAGATGAAGAAATTAGTATCGGTTATTGCTTTTGTGCTCTTGGCTGCGCAGGCGATGGCACTCTCCGACGATGAAGCGGTGGGACTCATTGCGAACCCGCGCGCACAGAATCAATGGGCGACTCTCGATGCGAGTGCGATCAATTTGGAGGAACGAGCCCTCATCGAAGAGAAATTGGCGGCACTCAACAAAGAAACCGGTATTGAATTTGCGGTCGTTGTCAAGCAAAGCCTCGATGTTGCTTCTGCAAAAGATTTTGCGCACAAACTCTTTAATACGTGGGGCGTAGGCAACAAAGAGACGAACACGGGTTTGCTTCTGGTAGTATTAGTGAGTCAACGCCAGTGGGCATTCGAAGTGGGTTACGGGCTCGAAACAGCACTCCCCGATTCATTTACGGGTTTCTTGGGGCGTGAAGTCATGGCGCCTGAATTCCGAGGAGGCAAATATGGCAAAGGGATTGCCAATGCCATCGACCAAATTTTCGCCCAGATACGAAAAACCCCTGCGTCGGATATCGGAGCCAAAGCGCCATTTCAATTACAAATCGCGAGTCAGAAATACAATGTTTTGACCCTCGTTAATATTCTCATTCCACTCATAGTACTTCTTGGCACCTTGGGGTTCATGATTCAAAACGGGAAACGCCCTAACGGAAAGCAGAAAGTAAAAATCATGCATCTCCTTTTTATGGTTCTTTTTATCGCGTTTTTGAGTCTATTCTTTAATATTTTCTTAGGCGATGGGTTACATTGGATTTATCTCAGTCTGGAGCTTCTTGCTGTTTTCATTATCTGGCCCACCTGGGATGAAATTAATCGAAACCCTTTGTCTTTGCGGGCATTTTATATTTGGCTCTTTGTAATTTCTGCCATATTGGCGATCTTTCCTTTGGGTTACTATCTTGCAGATCTCGACCTTTGGAAACTGGCGGATCATCTCTTGGCTTGGGGGCTCATCGCTCTTGCTGTGGGTATGTTCCCTCTTCACTTTTGGGTTCGGAAAAAAATACGCCACGGCATACATCTATGCGAGAAGTGCAAGGAGCCGATGCGCCTTCTTTTAGAAGACGAAGAGGACCCGTGGCTGAACCCTAGCCAAATTACAGAAGAGAAAATCCACAGCGTCGATTACGACGTCTGGATTTGCAAGAAGTGTGAAAATATTCAAATCGAAAGTTTCTTCGATGCGAGCAAATATGATTCGTGTCCGAATTGCAAGTCCTTCGCATATTACCAAACAGGATCGAGAGTTATCACAGAGCCCACGTACACAAGGAGTGGCAAAGGCGTGCGCATATATAATTGCGATCATTGCCGAAAGGAAAGAGAGGAAAACTATACGATTGCGAAGTTATCGTATCCGAGTTCGTCGGGTGGCGGCTCATCGGGAGGAGGTTGGTCGAGTGGCGGCGGTGGCGGTGGCGGTGGCGGCGGAAGCTTCGGTGGAGGATCGTCGGGCGGCGGCGGTTCGAGCGGAAGCTGGTAACGAGTTTTCCTAAGAAAGCGCTGTCTCTATCTCAATCTTCCCTGTAAGGACTTTGTGGACAGGGCACGCGTTGGCGACCATTTGCAGTCTCTCGCGCTGTTCAGTAGGCAGGTCTTTTTGAAAATGCAATTTGCGCAAAAATTTTGAATCCCCCTTTTCCGTGTCGAGAACAATATCGACGCGGATTTCACCGGTATCCCAACCCTTGCGCTCTGCATACATCTTGAGCGTAATCGCCGTGCACGCCGCAAGCGCTGAGGTCAAAAGTTCGTGTGGAGTAACTGCCGTGTCGCTGCCTTGCATCGCGATGGGTTCGTCCGCATAAAAGACATGTTGCCGCGCCTTTAACTCGGTCCGGTATTTTTCTGCTTTGATTAGTGCTTGGGTTTCGATGTGTTCACTCATGCGTCAGCACGCGCGACTCAGTACGGGCTTCAAGAAGAATATCATTTGGGACATCCTATTTCCTCTTTACAACGCAGAATGCTCAGTGAACCGGCACCTATGAAGCGCATCCATTCCGTTTTCTGTGGATTTCTTTTACTCACGCTCGTTCAATCTGTAACGGCGGCGACTCCTCAAGATGCCGAGGAGTTCCAAATTGTCGAAGTGAAGCGAGGCGACACGCTTGCGAAAATTTCCAAAAAATACTTAGAAGACCCGCGCCAATGGCCCGCGCTCTTAAAGTACAACAAGATTGCAAACCCTAATCTTATACAGCCTGGACTCAAGCTCAAAGTTCCCGCAAACTTGGCGAAGCAAAAAGCGCAAGTCGTCGCTGTCGTTATCTTCAAGACCGGTAATGCTCAGTACGCACGCGCCAAGAAAAAATCCTGGCATGCAGTCTTTGTGAAGTTGGGCCTTTATGTTGAAGATCAAATCAAGACTGCGGCTTATGCGTCAGTCCACCTTCAACTTTCTAACCGCGCTGTCTTGAGAATTCAACCCGAAAGCCACATCATCGTCAACAAAGTTGAAAGAGACGGCGACAACACAATCTTCACGATGGATCAAGGCCGCATATTTGCTTATGTTCAAGGACTCAAGAAGGGCAACTCAGGCCTACAAATTCGTACTCCCTCGGCGGTGGCGGCGGTGCGCGGTACAGTCTTTGATCTCAGTGCCGACGACAAATCGTCGGGGCTTGCCTGCCACGAGGGGCAAGTCGATGTGTCTGCTCAAAATGTAACGGTCGAAGTCCCTGAAGGTATGGGAACCTTTGTAAAAAAAGGCGAACCACCGATGCAACCGTTTCGTCTTCCGGCACCGCCGCAAGTGACCCGCGCACCATAACGCACTCGACTCGTTGCGATGCGTGTCGAATTTGGAATCGATCGCCTGTGCACGAACGCAGAAAAATACTTAAAGGGCAAACGCTTTGCGCTTCTCCAAAACCAGAGCGCGGTCACGACAGACGGCCGCTATCTTTTTGAAGCTCTAAGCTCTGTGGGATTTATCCCAGTAAAACTTTTTGCTCCCGAGCACGGACTCTTTGGTACAGAACAAGACCAGGTCTCTATTCCTGGTTCGATAGACTCTTTCACCGGTCTTGAAGCTGTGAGCCTTTATGGACAAACTTACGAAGACCTGCGCCCTCGCTCGCATGACCTCAAAGACATCGACGCGTTAGTCGTCGACATCCAAGACATTGGTGTGCGCTACTATACCTACATCTATACGATGGCGTTTTGTATCGAGGCATGCGCGAAAGCCGGAATAGCAATTATTATTTGTGATCGGCCGAATCCGTTGGGCGGTGTCGTTGTCGAAGGTAATTGTGTACACGAAGGGTTTGAATCGTTTGTCGGCGCATACCCGCTCGCAGTGCGGCACGCGCTCACAGTCGCTGAAGTCGCGATCTTCCTCAATCGACTAAAAGGGTGGAATGCAAAGATTACTGTCGTCGAAATGAAAGGGTGGCAGCGTTCGATGTTCTATCCACAAACGCAAGGTCTATGGGTGAGCCCTTCACCAAATATGCCAACTTTGGAAACTGTGCTCGTCTATGCGGGGACTTGTCTTTTTGAAGCCACGAATGTCTCCGAAGGGCGCGGGACAACCCGACCGTTTGAAACAGTCGGCGCGCCTTTTGTAGATCCCACAAAATATGCAAGAACACTCAACGCGCTCAAGCTGCCGGGAGTTTTTTTTCGTCCTCTATATTTTAAGCCGACTTTCCATAAGTTTGCAGGCGAGGAGTGTGGGGGCGTGTTTGTACATGTGGCCGACCCACAAATCTTTGAGGCATTTTTCACCGGGTTGTGGATGGTGAAAGTGCTCAACGACCTTTGCCCGACACACTTCGATTGGCGGCGCGAGCCTTACGAGTACGTGAAAGACAAGTTGGCTATCGACATCTTGACGGGGTCTGCTGCGTTTCGCCGCCTCGTGGCAGAAGACGGCTCTCTTGTCGCGTACCGTGAACGATATAAGGAAGAAGAAAATTTATTTTTGCACGACTCGAAAGAGTGTTATCTTTATCGTTAAGACCGTGGACAAACTGCTGGACGCCGTGTGTGACTCCATATACTATACCCAGTATGGCTTATGTCGACAAAGCGGAGCGGACCAAATTGCAGCAACGCTTGAACCGCGTCATCGGTCAACTGCAAGGTTTACAAAAGCGTCTCGCAGAAGGCAGCACCGACTGTCTGTCCGATGTGCAGCAGATTAAAGCGGCGCATAACGCACTCTGGAAAGTTGCGCAGACGTATGTTGAAATCTACCTGAGTGAATGCATGAAGCAAAACAAGAGCAACGCTGAAATCGAGCGCAATATGCAATCGGTCATCAAGGCGTCTTTTTCTTTGTGAACAAGCTATGAATCAAATTATTCAAAATTAGTACAAAGGATTAAACATGACACAACAATTTTCGTCGCAACAGATTTTTCTCGCAGCCGCTGTGGGACTTATCGCCGTTCTATTTATTCTACGCAAATGGAAAATGTATAAAATGAAACCAAAGATTCGTCAGATGCTCGCACAAGGCGCGAAGGTTATCGATGTTCGCACACGGTCTGAATTTGCTTCGGGACATTTTCGCGGTGCGGTGAGCATTCCTTTAGACGAGTTGCAGAATAAGTTTGCAAGTCTGGGAACAAAAAACACTCCCATTCTCGTCTATTGCGCATCGGGCGCGCGGTCGAGTTCTGCAAAGCGCATACTCGAAGGCGCGGGGTTCACCCACGTTGAAAACGGAATCAATACTGGATATTTGGAAAGCGTGGCTTCCGAACCCCACTAACGACTCAACGTCCTCTGATAACAGTCGACGAGCTGCTCTGTGACTGCCTTCGGCGCGAACCTTTGCATCGCATAGTTATATCCACCGTCTATCATGGTCTTTCTGAGTTTCGTGTTCGCCAAGACTTCGCGGACAGCATGCGCAATCTCTTCGGGTTTTTTGGGATCAATCAAGAACGACTGGGGGCCGGCCGCTTCGGGCAACGACGACACGTTCGATGTAATCACGGGTGTTCTAGAAAGCAAGGCTTCAGCGACCGGCAGTCCGAAGCCTTCGTAAAACGACGGGTAGACAAGAGCCATCGCGTTTCGATAGAGGTGACTGAGGCCCTCATTATTATTTAGATCGCTTATCCAGAGAATTTTGTTCGAGAGCCCGTTAGCCTCGATGGTGTTCTGCAATGTCTTGTTGTAACTATTTTTTTTCTGGCGGCCCACCACGACAATCGGGAGTTGAAACTCCGGCCGCAGGAATTTGTAACTCTCGATAAGCCCCAGAAGATTCTTGCGGCGTTCGACGCTCCCGACGAAGAGTAAGTATTCGCTGGGGATATTATATTTCGTGAGGATTGGCTTCTCGTCTTCCGCCAGAGCAGGTTCGTAAAAAATGGGATTGCAGGCTTGATACACAACTTCAATTTTGTCGGGATCGACTCCATAGAGTCGAACGATGTCGTTCTTCGTGCTTTGGCTGATTGCAATGATTCTGTCGGCATTCGCGCAGCTCGTTCTAAATTTGACATCGTAAATCACTCTGTCGACAAGCGGATAAGTTTCTGGAAGAATTTTGAAAATAAGATCATGGATTGTGACAATACTTTTTATACCACTTTTTTTGATGTTGAAAGGTATCTCGTTGCTGAGGCCGTGGTATAAATCAATCTTATCTTTCTTGAGTTGTTGAACGATGGAATAACTCCGCCAAAACGGCTTGAGAAGGCTCTTGGCTTCAAACGTTCTAAAAGCAGGGCTGGAGGAAAAAAAATCGGTTTCAGGCGCGCTCTTTATTTTCGGGGTGTATAGATTGTACGAATTTTCCGGGAAGTGTTCTTGAAGATTTTTGACGAGTACGCGGCTGTAGTTACCCAACCCGGTAAAATTGCAGTACAGCCGCTTTGCATCAAATCCTAAGTTTAATTGTGGAATAGGCACTCCAGAGAAATTCTCACCAAGCCATCCAGAAATCGTTATGATATTATGTAAATCATTTTGGAGTGTGTAAACTCACCCACAGAGTTATACCTCTTGACGCCGCGCTGGCAAAGGGCGTTTCCATCCTTGTGGATTTGATAACCGCGCTTTACGTGGGGCTTGCCGCTTATGGCGCAGGGTCTATCCCCACAGCGTATCTTGTCGGTTACGCGGTGAAACGCGTGGACATCCGTACAATCGGCTCGGGTAACGTGGGAGCGTCGAACGCGCGCAGACTCTTAGGCACAAAGTGGGCGATTGCAGTTCTTTTCTTCGATGCGCTCAAGGGTTTTTTCCCCGTCTTTTTGGTCTTAACATTTTTCTTGGTGGGTAATCCACAGGTTTATCGCTATGCGATGCTCGCGGCACTTTCGTGCATCGTAGGCCACGTATTTCCCGTCTGGCTCAAGTTCAGAGGCGGCAAGGGTGTCGCGACGGGGTTGGGCGTCATGGCGGCGCTTGTTCCACTTTGTGTGGCGGTCGTCGTTCCCGTTTTTGTCCTTGTTGTAGCCCTCTCTAAGTTTATCTCGTTGGGTTCGATCTGCGCGGCGCTCGCTCTACCTGCCGCTTTTTTTATTCGTTATTCACTCCCTCAAGACACCGAGCTATTTGTGTTTATTTGCACTGCGTGTGTTTTTGTGATTTACAAGCATAAGTCCAATATCAAGCGTATCTTAGCGGGCACTGAAAATCGCCTTGGCGCGAAGAAAGAAGAACAGAATGTGCACCCGAAGTTAAAGGAGTAACGATGAAAAATTTAATGGCATGGTTGGTCTTTGCCGCCCTGGTGGGTGGTGCTGTTTTTGCGGGGCCCATCCGCGACGATTATTTTAAGACGAAAGACGATATTGAAAAATCTAAAGACACCCCCGAAGCGCGCAAGCAATTTTTAGAAACTAATATCCAGCGATCGCTACGCCGATTGCTGGTGCGTTATTATGGCTACAACAACCCTGAGAAAATCAAGATTAGTGCCTCGAACTATGAACAGTCTGAAAAAGACAAACTGACTTACTATTTCAAATATGAGGAATACGTGGGATTTCTCACGTTCTCGAACAATCCCGAGTATTATTACGCAGTCCCTCGTGAAGAGAAGGTTTTACAAAAACCTAAAGCCGATAATAAATAGGCGTGAAGTGGCGCAGTAAGAAACCGCGCCCGATTCTTGTTTTCACGTCTGTGCCCGATAGCGAAGTCGCTGAAAAAATCGCCGCCTTGCTTGTTGAAGAGCGAGCGGCGGCGTGTGTGCAGATACTCCCTCCGATGCAGTCGGTTTATTTTTGGCAGGGAAAGCTTTGCCGCGACATGGAGCAATTACTCTTTATCAAGGCGTCGAGCGATAAAGCGCAACAGATTGAATCTCTGATAAAAGAGAACCATCCGTACACTGTGCCGGAAATTGTGACGGTGGGACTCGAAGGCGGTGTAGCTATGGAAAAACAGTACTGGCGGTGGGTCGCGGCGAATCCGGAGTAAGCGAACTATACACTTGCCTTCTCGTAAACCATATCTAAAGAAACAGAGTGCCCTTCGAGAGAAATAGAAGACCCCTTCGTGAAAATTTGATGCTTGGTGTACCGCCCGTTTTGTGGGTTTGAAAACACTTCTGTTTCGCCTTTATCGAGATTGACGAGCCAGTAGGCTTCAATGTTCGCTTCGGCGTAAAGAAGCCCCTTATCGAAGTCGAGATCATAAGTCGTTTTAGACACCTCGACGACGAGCCGTGCAGTAGAAGGGTGCTTTGCGGCAAAGTCAATATCCCGGCCTTCAACAACGGCAATATCGGGTTCGGGTTCAGAATCTCTTAGAGTCAGCGGGTCTTCTTTACGAATGCAGAAGTTATCGGAGAATATAGTATTCAAGCAAGCGATAATATATTTTATCGCGTAAACGTGTTGTGGCGATTTTGGTATTTTTTGGATAATCACTCCTCGAATGAGTTCGTTTTTTTCATCGATAT
>CAUJII010000156.1 GCA_963205035.1 Spirochaetota bacterium | reverse complement strand
CACGCGGGCCAAAACCGGTGAGAGAAAAGCGGGGTCAATCGTAATGAAAGAGCTTTGCAACACGGCCTGCCTTAAAGGCTTGTGCTCACGCTTGTGGATTAACTCTGCGTTAGGTTGTTTTGTGTATTTCTTGCGTCGATGGGCTCACTGGAATTTCTTTCTCCTCTTTATATTAGTGTTTGTCGCTCCTCTTTCTGTAAGTGTTGCCCGAGAACGCGGTCGAGAAAATACGAAGAAAACACGTAGCACTCAGAGAACAGAGAGTGTACGCATGACACTCGTGCAGTTCGACAAGAAGGCATACCTTTCTGCCGGGAACCTCATCCGCATTCATTCGGAACTTCGCTTGCGTTATTCGCAACGAGCAAAGCAGGGTGAAATTCGCTTTGGCATGCGCATTCTTCTTTTCGAGTTGGGTAAGGCGCACTATCAAGTGCAACACGAAGTGAACGAGCTTGAGAGCCAAGGCACTCTTTATGACCGGGGGCTTTTCTTTTCGCGAGAGTTCGTCGAAGAAATTTTGACAGAGTTAAACCTTCCTGTTTCTTACCGCTTCAACGCGAATAATTTATTGATTCAACGCGAAGGAAAGAGAGCAACTCGAAAGAGGCTCGACTTTTTCGTTATCGATGCGGGGCACGGGGGCAAAGATTCTGGCGCACTGGGCTATTTCGACGTTCAAGAGAAAGATATTACGCTGAATCTGGCACACGCTTTGCAAAAAAGACTGAGAGCAGATTTTTCCAGTGTTAAAATTTATCTGACTCGCAGCGGCGACAAATTCTATAAGCTCGAAACGCGCAGCCGCATCGCTAACCGCATTAACAAAAACAGTGCGTTCGGGCTCTTTATCAGCATACACGGCAATTCGACGCTATCGCCAAAAGTCAAGGGCTTTGAGGTGTATTACTTAGCGCAAAGCCACGACAACATGGAAGCGCGACAAATGATGCTCAGAGAAAGTATGCGTTATGAGAGCAGTGCGTACATCCGCAAACTCAAGAGCAAACTCATGAGCGCACAGATACAGCGAGAGAGCAAAACGCTTGCGCGGAGCGTCTTTCAAGGCATGTCGAATCGCCTTGACGGCATGATTAAACCGCGAAAAGTGAAGAAAGCGGATTTTGCAGTGCTCAGGGGTTCTCTTATGCCGGCGATTCTCATCGAGACGGGATATCTCACAAACCGAGACGATTTGAAGAAGCTGAGAAGCGAGGAGTACCAAAAAGCGTTTGCTGCAGGGGTAAGCCGAGGAGTGAGTACTTTTTTACATGAACTTGCAAAAGCTGAGAGATAAGTTTTCGGACGTGGGGAACTCTATCTCATCGCGCATCGAGCGCACGACAGAATATCTCTCCCACCCCCTCAATCTTTTTCGGTTTTTAGCGCTTCTTGCTGTCCTCGATTTTTTTGCCTTTATGTCGCTTACGCGCAGTAGTTATTTTCAACTTTTAAATCCCGCATTCTTCTTGGGCATCGAGCGAGGCGAGTCGAGAGACTCGATGGAGTTGTTATTCCCACGCTCGATTTCACTCACGGGACTCGATAGAATCTATCCCGAAGAGACTCTTCAAGGCAGTGCAGTGCCTGTCAAAGAAAACACGGAAAAAGAGAAAGCCCTCGACGAGAAAGCGTTGGCCAAAGATACTATTTTAATCCACAAGAAAGTGCTAGAGCCAACGACCGAGCTTTCAGAGCGCACCTTGGGTAAAGAAGAAGCTCTTGCGCGGCGTGTGATGCTTGAACTCATTGCAGGCCCCGGCGGTGCGCAAGATATGCTCAAGGCGCGCTACCTGTTGAAAGACCCGCTTTTTTTTCATTCTGTTTGGATGTACGAAGGGCGGCTCTATGTCTCGACCGAAAAAAAAGTTTGGGAGCACCTGAACCCCAACGAGCGCAAATTGACTGAGTATTGCATTATCGAATCTCTCAAACGAAATCTTCCGCAGACACCGGTTGTCCTTCTAAAAGCATGAAATATCCGATGAATCCCGCAGAACTCGATGCGGCTTCCAACATCCTCCACCAGAAAATAAATTTTCCCGTGCAAGTCGGCATCATTCTGGGCTCGGGTTTATCCGGTTTTGCAGACGAAGTACAAAAACCGATTACGATTCCTTACGAGTCCATCCCGCATTTTCCGCGCTCGACTGTCCCTGGTCACAGTGGCCGCTTTGTGGGAGGATTCATCCACGATACGTCGGTTCTTTTGATGCAAGGGCGCGTGCATTTTTACGAAGGCTATTCGATGGCAGAAGCCGCGATGGGCGTGAGGCTCATGGCTTCTTTGGGAGTGCGCACGCTCATTGTGACAAATGCCGCAGGCGCAGTCGATGCGAGTTTCACCCCCGGCGATTTCATGCTCATCACAGACCATTTGAACCTTATGGGGACTAATCCCTTAGTTGGCGCACACCATGCCGATTGGGGAGAGCGTTTCGTCGACCAAAGCGATAGCTACACACCGCATCTGAAAGATATTGCGCGCCGTGCAGCCAAGAACTTAGGCATTGCTATCAAAGAAGGCGTTTACGCAGCGCTCCCCGGGCCGACTTATGAGACGCCCGCAGAAGTGCGCATGCTACGCGTTCTGGGTGCCGCAGCCGCCGGAATGAGCACAGTCCCCGAAGTCATCGTTGCAAGACAGTGTGGCATGCGTGTTCTGGGGATTAGTCTCATCACCAATATGGGTGCGGGCATTGCAGAAAATCTCAACCACGCCGAAGTTGTCGAGATTGCGCATCAACGCAAAGAAGATTTCCAGAAATTTTTAGGTTCGATCATTCAAAGCATCAACGAAGAGTAACTATGCCAACGAAACATACAACACGACAAGTCGTCCGAAAAGAAGTCTTGCTTTCAGAGTATAGAACCCACGAAGCGGAAAAGGCAGATTTCTCGTCTTCCGAGCATCCGCTTCTGAAGAAGGCACGCGAGCCCGAGTCGGCGTTTCCGCATCTTTCAGAAGTCGAGCTCATGCGCCACTACCATAGGTTAGGTAAGAGTAACTATTCGTGGGACGACGGTCTTTATCCTTTGGGTTCGTGCACGATGAAATATAATCCGCTCATCAACGAACGAGTCGCCGCACACGGCGCCGTTCAAAACCTGCACCCCACGCTCCCTCTCGAACACACGCAGGCAGTCTTACGTATTATCTTTGAGACCGAGTCCATGCTCAAAACGCTCTTAGATCTCCCCGGAGTGACTCTGCAACCCGCCGCCGGTGCGCACGGCGAACTCATCGGAGTTCTCATGGTGCAAAAATACTTTGAGGCAAAAGGAGAGAAGCGCGAGACAATTATTATTCCTGAAAGCGCACACGGCACGAACCCCGCTTCTGCTGCGATGGCGGGGTTTAAGACCGTAAAAGTCGGTGCGCGAGAAAACGGGCTCACCAACTTAGAAGAGCTCGAAAAACTTCTATCCCCCGACATTGCCGCGCTGATGATCACAAACCCCAACACGTTGGGTATCTTTGAAGTCGATATCGCGCGCATCAAAGCAATGCTCGATAAAGTGGGAGCTCTCCTCTATATCGACGGTGCAAATTTGAATGCGCTTGTTGGGAAAATTTCTTTTACCGCTATGGGCGCAGATTTGACGCAACTCAACCTGCACAAGACTTTCAGCACGCCGCATGGTGGCGGCGGGCCGGGGCAGGGCGCTTTGGGAGTTTCTGAACGCATGCTGCCTTTTTTGCCGAAAGAGCAAGTGAGACTTAAAGATCCCACGAATCGAGAGAAAGGGTATGAATTTTTTAATCCTACGCAAACGATTGGGCAAGTCAAGTCTTGGTATGGACAATTCGGCAACATCTTGCGCGCATGGACTTACTTGAAAACGTGGGGCAGTGACGCGCACCGCATCGCCGAAACAGCGGTCATGAACGCCAATTATTTGCGCGTAAAGCTCAAGGATATTCTGACTTTGGCGTCAGAAAACCCTTCGATGCACGAGGTTGTCTTTAGCCAAGACGGCTTAGAGAAGCGCGGTCTGACGACAGCCAATCTCGCGAAAGCACTCTTAGACTATGGCTTTTACGCACCGACGATTTACTTCCCTTTGAATGTCCATGGTGCCATCATGATAGAGCCGACAGAGACCGAGTCGAAAGCCGAAATGGATTTATTTATCGAAGCGGTACACGCGATTTACGAGAATGCAGACCAGCACAAAGCGGGTGCGCAGAAGACGTTTGTGACGCAGATTGATGAAACCGGTGCTGCGCGAAACCCCGTCCTTTCGTGGGGATCATAAAACAGTCTTTTGATTTACGCCCGTTGCGGCTTTTGGCGGCTTGGTGTTAATGCATCCCGCTAAAGCACGCCCACCCCACAGCAAAGAAAACCGCGTCGTTTTACGCTACTTCCACAAAGAGAACTCGCACACTCTGAAGGTCTATGAAGCGGAGGGGGGGTATTCCCAACTCAAGAGACTTCTCGTCACAGAAAAAGAAACTTGGACGCCCGACGCAATTATTAACGAAGTAAAAGCCTCCGGCTTGCGTGGGCGTGGCGGTGCGGGGTTCCCAACGGGAATGAAATGGTCGTTTGTACCGAAAGATAGCCCGGAACCGAAATACATCGTTTGTAATGCCGACGAATCCGAACCCGGCACCTTCAAAGACCGTTTCATGATTGAAGAAATACCACATTCGGTAATCGAGGGGATGGTGATCGCCGCGCTGGCTTTGAATAGCGAGCAAGGTTATATCTACGTGCGCGGAGAATTTTACAAGGGTTGGCAGCGTTTAGATGCGGCGATTGAAGAAGCGTACCGTGCTGGATTTTTGGGCGATAATATTTTGGGCACGGGCCGCAAGTTCCACTTGGCGACATACCGAGGGGCGGGTGCTTATATCTGCGGCGAAGAAACTGCACTCCTCGAAAGTCTCGAAGGCAAGCGCGGCCATCCGCGCCTCAAGCCACCTTTCCCTGCGTTCAAGGGTTTGTACGCTTCGCCCACTGTCGTGAATAACGTGGAGACATTCGCCACCGTGCCTTCTATTTTTGAAATGGGGGCAGAGAAATATACCACGCTTTCAAAAGGCAATGAAAAATCGCGCGGCACGAAAGTCTTTTCAATTTCAGGGCAGGTCAAAAATCCTGGGATTTACGAATTGCCCCTCGGGTTGCCGCTCATGGAGGTCATCGAAATTGCAGGCGGGTTACGGCCAGGGCACACACTGAAAGCGGTGATTCCAGGCGGCAGCTCGACACCAATTCTCACTCCTGAAGAAGCAGAAAAAGCGGTGTTGGATTACGAAGGCATTGCGGCTTTGGGTTCGATGCTGGGCTCGGGTGGACTCATGATCTTAGACGACACAACGGATCTGGTGGAACTCACACTACGCGTTGCGCATTTTTACGGGCATGAAAGCTGCGGGCAGTGCACACCGTGCCGCGAAGGCACACGGTGGATGTCTGACGTCATGCACCGCGTTACGGCGAAACGCGCGAACGCCGAAGACTTAGAAACGGTCTTGAGTTTCACCAAGAACATGGTCAACGGAACGACGATTTGTCCTTTTTCCGACGCTGCGGTGATGGCGGTGACGCCTATCATCAAAAAATTCCGCCATGAATTCGACGCGTACTTGCAACCAAAGTAGGGATTATGCTGCAAAAAATTAAAGAAATTTACGCGTCGATTTTTACGACGATCCGCGCCAAACTCATTGCGATCGTCTCGTTCATTATTTTGGCGAGTCTTCTGCTTTTTACGGGCATTTCGCTCAACCTCTTTCAAACGAACATGGCCGAGCTCATCAAGCTCAACAACGGCAACAATGCGAAGATGCTTTCAGATAAAGTCGAATCAGAACTGAGAAGCAATGCAGACGCTCTGCGCATCTTGGTTTCGGCGGGTGGCGAGGCGAGCGGCATCTATTTCAAAGACACGAGTGACTTTCTATTTGTGGCGGATTTTCCTGTGCTAACAGACGCGCCGACTCGCACCTTCTTTCGCCAAGCGAAGCTCGACCGGGTGCATCTTTCAGCCGACGCCGCACGGCGTTTTCTGCGCTTCAGTGCACAAGACGCGGCAAGAGTCCAGAAGGGTGAATTTGTTATCCATTCGCTTAAATCGTCAAGGCAGCATGTTTGGCTATTGGCAGTCCCCTTCCGCGATAAGGGTTCTGAGCGTGCGATTGCAGCGCTCATGAATGGCGACGCCCTGGCGGCTCTTTTCGCTTCGGTGCGCTCCAAAGGAAGTGCTACGTCACTTTACGAAGCGATGCTCGTCGATGGCGACAAACGTCTTGTCGCGCACTCCGACAAAAAGAATTTTATTCCGGCGCAAGATATGGCGTCGCACCCCGCAGTGCAAATTGCGTATCGCTATTTTGGCCAGAAGGTTATGACAGGCGTGCAACGGTATGAAATCGGCCAAGTGCATGAATACGGCAGCTTCCGCAAACTTAACTTGGGCGACGCTGCGCTCATAACCACAGTCAACGAAGATATTGCGTTTGAGGGTGTGCGTTGGGCAAAGCTCACGACCATTCTCATTGCACTTCTCATCATCACGCTCGCGATACTGTTCATCTATTTTTTCTCGCGCACAATCTCTGACCCTCTTAAGCGTCTGGTGGGTGCAACCCAAAAAATCCGTACGGGGGATTACTCCGTTAAATTGGAAAGCCCGGCAAAAGACGAGGTGGGTGAACTCACGACGGCGTTCAACGAGATGACCGACGGCTTACGCGAAAGAGAACATTTGAAAGGCGCGTTCGGAAAATTTGTCAACGAAGAAGTAGCTAAGATGGTGATGCGCGGCGACTTGGCCTTAGGTGGAGAGAGCAAACTCGCGACAGTCTTCTTTAGCGACATCCGTTCGTTTACTTCGATTTCAGAAAAAATGACTCCAAGCGAAGTTGTTGGTTTCTTGAACGAATATATGACGCTCATGGTCGAGGTCGTGCATAAATATGGCGGTGTTGTCGATAAGTTCATAGGCGATGCCATCATGGCGATTTGGGGCGCACCGGTGACGAAACCCAACGATGTCGAAAACGCGGTGAGCGCTGCTCTCGAGATGCGAACTGTGTTGCATAAATTCAACGAAGGTCGAGGTTCAAAGGCGAAGCCGATTATCCGCATCGGAATGGGGCTCAACACAGGCGATGTGCTCGCAGGCCAAATCGGCAGCATCGACCGTTTAGACTATACCGTCATCGGCGACACGGTGAACTTAGCTTCGCGTATCGAGGGTTTGAATAAGGCATTCGGCACCGATGTATTGATTTCAGAAAATACATACTCGTTGGTCAAGGCGAAGTTTGTGTGCGTGGCACTCCACAAAGTACAGGTCAAGGGCAAGGCCGAAGCGCAGAGAGTTTATGCAGTCTTAGGCAAGAAGGGCGACACAAAAGCACCCAAGAATTTGGCGGAGCTCCATAAACGTATTGGCCTTTATCCTCAAAAAAAATCAGGAAAATAAATTATGGTCATTAGCCGTCGCGACAAGATTGTCACCGTAGTTCTTCTTCTTATCGTTGCAATTTTGCTTTATGTGTTGCAATGCCATTGGAAAGCGCGCTCTGGCTCGCGCGCAGACACCAAACCCGTAGGGGAAGTCGAGTATAAATACCACAAAGTGCAACGCAAGTTCACTGACAGCATGCTTTGGGACGATGTCGCTCCCAAGACACCGATTTATCCTTATGACTGGATCATGACTCAGGAAAAATCGGATGCGCGTATCACGCTGAAGAATGGCATGAAGATCGAAATGGATCCCGATAGCATGGTTGAAATTGCCCTCTTAGACGACAAGGTCGGGCTTCAACTGCGCGACGGTACAATCCGCGCGGATACGCGTAACGCAAAAGACGGAGTAATCCGTCTTGCCGACGGTTCGCGCATCGATTTGAAGGATGGAGAGGCGCACATCACGTCTTCAGCGTCTGGAGTCTCAGTCGATGTCAAAGAAGGGACTGCAGTTTTAGACCAAGGCGGCCAGAAGACGCAAGCGCAAGCGGGTGAAATTTTACAGAAGACCGACACCGGCGTCACAAAAACAAAGCCCACGATAGTTCTCAAGAGCCCGCCGCAAGAAATTGTGTTAGACGACCCGACGCGCTCCGTTGACTTTTCGTTTGAAGCTCCGCCGGGAAGCGAGGAATGCCGAGTCATTCTCGATTTAGGCGAAGGGAAAACAAAAACAATTTCTGTGCCCGTCGGCAAAACGTCGAGTGAGAAACTTTCCGATGGGACCTACCATTGGCGCGCGACCTGCCGCAAGGGCAAGGAGGCACTCACTTCATCGACCGGTGTCTTCCGCATTCGGCCGGGTTCATCCGTGACGCTTATCTCTCCTCAAGCAAACCAGGTGATTGCGGCAAACGAAAGCGAGTCGCTCGCGATGCGTTGGCAGTCTCAAGGCAAGGTGCGCGTTGAACTCAGCGACAATGCACAGTTTAGTCCCGTTCTTGAGAAGCAAGAAACAACGGCGCAATCGATTCCACAGAAAAACTTGAAGCCGGGAAAATATTTCTGGCGTGTAACCCCTTTAGACGAGCAACAAAAATCGGTGCAATCGAGTTTTACCGTCTCTGAGAAAGGCGAGCTCTTAACTGAAGCGGATAAGAACACGACCAAAAAATCGGGAAAAGCTACTACCGAAAAATTAACACCAGTCAAAGTGAGCGCTCCATCGAAGGTGTCTCTTGAGCCCGACGAGAATTATGCACAGGTACGCTTCGAGTGGAGCCCTGTTGTGAAATCACATTCGTACTATTTAGAAGTTTCGCCTCAGAAGGATTTTTCTCCGTTGGCTTATAGCGCGAAGAAGAAAGGGAAGGCCGCGACGGGTGCCGAGCTTTCTCCGGGAATTTATTATTACCGTGTTCTAAGCCAGGCGCCTCATGCGACCAAGCGTACATCCAGCGCTGTGGGACGAATAACAATTACCAAGAAGCCTCTGCCGGAGCCGCCGCGAGTTAAATCCGTCGAATCCGAATGATTTTAGTTGACCTCGCTTGACGCTCTAATAAGTTAAACCATGGCACAACAAATTCGAGGCTTGACGCTTCTCTTTATTCTTCTCTCGCTTTTTGCGTGCGGCAAGAGCTATGACAGCTTACTCAAAGAAGGCATGGCAGCGCGCGCAAACCACAAATGGAGCGAGGCTAAAAAATTATTTTTCGCCGCTGCAGAAAAGAGCCCCACGGCCGAGATTTACAAGGAGTTAGGGAATGTCTATCTCTTAGGCGATCAAAATTTAGAAGAGGCCGAAAGCTACTACAAAAAATCTTTGGCGGTTGACCCAAATTATATCAACGCGCAGTTCAACATGGCGGTCGTGACACTCAAGAAATACGATCTGACGCTCGACAACAAAGGGAAAGGCGACAATAATCTACTCGCCGAGGCGAAGTCGTGGTTTGATAAAGTTTACGCTCAAAACCCCAATTTCGCGATTGGCATCGAAGAGTTTGCAAAATACCACTATTATCGCCACGATTTCAAAAGCGCTTTGGATATTGCTCACAAAGCGATTGTTGTCAACAGCCGCAACGCAAGTGCCTATTCAATCGTTGGTCAAATTTATTATGTCGGCTTGAAAGATTACAAACAGGCTTTCGATAATTTTCAGCAAGCGCATGCTTTCAATAACAAAGACATCGATGTGGTGTTTTTTCTGTGGGCGACGAGCGAGAAGCTGCGCCGTGCGAAGGATGCGACGGAATACAAAGATCAATACGAGCAGATGCTCAAAGACCAAGGGTTTTCAGACGCCGACGCAAGGCTTCGCATAAAACGCTTAGAAAACCAACTGAGGGGTTAACGCAAGTTCGTCGATTTTGAAGTCGATAATTAGTTGTGGGGTTACTCGACAAAACTCTCAAAAAATTGGGTCATCCACGCCCTGAAAAATCGACTGAAAAGTCGGTAGACTCCGCACCCGAAAAATCGGAGCTTCCGGAAAAAATGCCCGTCGGCTGGGTCAACCGCAGCTTAGGCGAGCGGGCGAGCGCACTCACAGACAAGATTGACTTAGAAGAACAATACGACAGGCTGGGGGCCCTGGCCGCTAACCAAGGCGAGATGCACAAGCCTTCGTTACGCGAAAGAGCGCGTCGTTTGCTCGATCGCCTTGTGCCACACACCGTTGCACACGATTCTGAAAATGTAGCGAGAAAAGAAACACAGCCCAAGAAATCCTTGAGAGAACGCGCTTTCTCTCTCTTGCGAAAAGATCGTGGAACGGGCGGTGGGGGTGCCGGCTCAGGCGGATCTACCCCTCATTCGGGAGAACAAGGCGGTTCGGCGGAGACTACTCAAGGACAATCGCTCGAAGCGCAAGAAGCCGAGCATGAGGGCTTCGATTTACCGCACGGTGAAGATGTTCCCTATTTTCCGCCTTTCCCTTCGATGGTGTTCGACGAAGAAGACACGCCTGTCCCCTCTGTTTTTGGCGAGCCGGAGTTGGAGACAAGCCGCGAAGAGAGTGCTGCGGAAACGGCAGAGCCGAAATCTTCTCTTGAAGAGTTTTCTGACACCGTCGGACTTCTCACACAAAACCTCAAGAGCTTGCACGAGCAACTCGATAAAGGCCCGTTAATTGCAAAGCCTTCAGAGCGCCTTGAATTGGGGGGAAGAGAACCCTTACGGAATATTCGCAGCCACCACGTTCCGATCTCTTCGGGAGAAACGACTGAAAGTACCACCGCGTCGCGCCCTCTGGAAAGGGCCGAAGATGTCTTTTGGCCGCGTGCCTTAGCGTTGGATATTCCGACGCGTGACATCCGTTGGAATGCAGACGGCAGCGTTTCGGTTGTGCCGGGACCTTTCAAACTGCCGCACCTCGTCGATTCTATTGCGGCTGCTGAAAGCGAGCTTTCGCATTTTAGGCAGAACTTAAAGAACGCGGAGCTATTCATCGCCGAGGGAGAGATACAGCTTGCTAAAATAATCTACGAGCGTTTGCTGCAAAAAATCTTCGATAAAGAAGCGAAGAAGAAAATCTGCGAGAATCTCGAAGCGCTCGAAAACTATAAGAAATCACACGATTGGGGAAATTTCATGCCGCTCCCTCCGTGGATGAACCCCGCATTTCAAAATCCGTGGCAGAATTATCAGCCGCCGCAGCTCAATGTGAGCGAAATGCCAGTTGAGGCAAAGTCGATTACCATCAATATCGACAAGGGAATTTTCGACGTTGCGCGCGCTGCGTTTGAGGCGGAGCAGAAAGAAAAAAAGACGACGCCGTCTGAAGAGGATGCCGCAGGCGCGGGTGCTGGCGACAGCGACGGAGAAGGCGACAGCGACGGAGAAGGCGACGCAGACGCAGACGCAGACAGCGACGGAAAAGAAAACGAGAGGCGTGCCGAAGACCGCCGTCAAGGTGGCGCCGATACCCGGGGAGAAGGAGCACCCGATAGACGAAGCGGTCGCGACCGCCGCTTAGAGGAGAACACAGCACCACCGGCACTTGACGCGGCAGGTGAAAGCGCCGACGCTTCAGGTGGCGCAGATGCTGCAGGCGGAGCCGGGGAGGGTGCGCCCCCTGCGGATGGCGTGATGGAGAAGCCGCAGATACCCAATATGTCGCCCGACGGTTCGGCGATGGCGGCGGGAGAGGGTGACGACGGCGGCGGCAACGAAGATAAACCTGAAGATAACAAAGTCCAGGAAATTCGCGGCGTCTTGGAACTCAAGACCCCCGATCAAGAAGACACGCCGTTTCTCACACTCACTTATGACTTCACAAAAATTCCTTATGCGTACCGTCTTGCGAAAGACAATGGAATTTTTGAATATGCGTATTACAAATACAAACCGATGCTCGTCAAGGCGCACCAATTCATCAAACGCAAGCAAATTACGCGAGCTCTGAATTACTACCGAGTCATCCGCGAGCAGCAGATCCCTTCAGAGTTCCGTCACATGGTGGATAGAAATATCAAAGACATCACCGAGTATCTGCAAAAATACTTAGTCACCCGACAAAACTAATCGCAATGCAGTTCATTCTTTCACTCTCGTCGGCACTCCTTTTTGCAATTTGGCATTCGTTCGCAGACAGTATCGCATGGCGCGTTTGGTTCGCGTGGTACTCCAAAGAGCGCAAGAGCGTTCCAAACAAAATGGCGTTCCTTTTTTCGGCGCGCTCGGCATGCGAGCATTGCAAAACTCCCGTGCGCTGGTTTGGACTCATCCCCATCGCGGGTTATTTTTTAGTGCACGGCAAATGCCACCATTGTACGCGCCCCATTTCGTGGCGCTTTCCGCTTTTTGAAACTCTCGCGGCGTCTTATGGTTTCGTCCTTACATCTGTCGGGGGGATTACTCCCACTCAATTTATTTTCGCTCTTCTGGTTTATGGACTCGTGTGGATTGTTATGAGCACCGATTACAGAACGCTCTTTGTTCCAACCGAAGCGATTCTCGGCCTGTTACTGCTTGCGCTGGCAAACCTCTTGCTCGTGCGTTACCCGCATTGGTTTCTTTTCAACAGCGTCGATCTTGGTTTAGACCTTGCGGTGAGTTTCCTTTGGTATTTTATCTTTCATCTCTTGCGTATTCTTTCAGGCTATAAGATGGGGCTTGCCGACGTTAGGTTGGTCTTGGCGCTGGGAATTATCCTCGGTCACCCTTATGCAATTTATTTGCCGGGTTTTGCCGCATTCTTTGCGATTGGCTTCTATTTCTTAAGACGCAATTCTATATTGATCTATGCGCCGTCGCAAAAAGAAATCCCGTTTGGCGTTTTTTTGGGTGGCGCGTTCTTGATCTTGAGCTTACTGCGTGGGGGAGTTTAGCGCAGCAGCTAAGAGCGCGCGCTTCTTCGCACGTATCTCTTGAAAGTTTTCTTTGAAAGAGGCAAGGCTAATATAAAAGAAGCCGCATGCATACATCACCATGAAGGGAATAAACAAGGTACGGTCAAAGACAAACGCGACATAAATAATTAGAACGGCATAAAGTCCCATCAAGAATTCTAAGAACGGCGTCTTATCGAGTTTGACGTTCAGCGCATATTTCATTCGCTCTTGAATCTTATCTTTCTGCCCTTCGATGCGGAGTTTTGGAGTTCGAATAAAAGAGGATTTCTTGCCCGTCAATGCTTGCCATACGGCGCGTGTATTGGAGACCGCAATCCCCGTTCCAATCATTGTGAGAATGGGCATCCAAGCGATACGGTTGACCCAGCGGTTATAGAGAACTTTCTGGGAAACAAGATACATGGCAATCGGGCCAAATGTCCCGAGCGAGAAGACGACTGCCGCGACGCCAATGACTGCGTCAGACATATCTCCTAGCCGCTCGCTGAAAAAAAGCACGGGTAGCGTCGCCAAAATATTGATAATCATCAGCGGATGCACAAAATAGTTCGTCAGGTGTGTCAGCGCTTCGAGTTTTATTTTGAAAGGCATCGCAGTACGCAGGATCGTCGGCGCAAGTTTGACGGTTGTTTGTATCGAACCCTTGCACCAGCGGAACTGCTGGGATTTATAGGCGGCAACCGTCGCGGGTAACTCCGCCGGGTTCACTACGTCGACAACGTACTTGAATTGCCAGCCCCTGAGCTCTGCGCGGTAAGAGAGATCAAAGTCTTCGGTGAGCGTGTCTTCAGACCAATTACCCGCGTCGTAGATACACGCCTTGCGCCAAACACCGGCCGTGCCGTTGAAGTTCATCCACAGGCCGCTTCCGCCCCGCGCGATTTGCTCTATCGTAAAGTGACCGTCGATCCCCAGGCTTTGGCCTTTGGTGAGTATACTGTAATCGGCGTTGATGTGACCCCAGCGAGTTTGCACCATGCCGATATTGTCTGATTCATAGAAATAGGGGACTGTCTTTTCTAAGAACTCGGGGGCAGGCATAAAATCTGCATCGAAGACTGCAATGAACTCGCCCTTTGCTGTTTCTTGAGCTTCACGCATCGCCCCGGCTTTGTGGCCTTGCCGGTTGACGCGGTGGATGAGCTTAATGTCGAAACCTTTCTTCTTATAGAACGCGACTTTCTTGCGCACAAGGTCGGTCGTTTCATCGGTCGAGTCGTCTAAGACTTGCACTTCGAGTTTGTTTTTCGGATAGCGCACCTGCATCGTGGTGTCGATGAGGCGTTCGGCGACGTAGTATTCATTGAACATCGGGAGCTGAATAGTTACTCGCGGCCACACCTTCATCTTTTTTTCGAGAGCTTCAAGCTCCCCGGGGTGAGAAATACAATTTTTGCGGTATTTAAAGAAGAGCTTCACCATGACAAAGCAGTGGATGCCATAATAGAAAAGAACAATTATATCGAGAATGTAGACAGTTAAACTAAAGATAAACAAAAGTTCCATGTGTTAGTGCGATGCGTAAAAATCAGACAGGTTGTCAATCGAACTCGATGGGTGCGGGATAAATCGGGTAGTGGAGTTTAGCCGAGGGCGTGCCTAAACTCTTGACCCCGGCACTCTAAGGAGAATTGAGGCTCATGGCATATAGCACACTCAACGAAATCTTCTACGATGCGAATAAGATTTATGGCTCGAAAAAGATGTTTTTTGGCAAAAACGACAAGAAAGAATTTGTCGGCACAGCATACAGCGATGTTTTGCGCGATGCAGAAAATTTGGGGATTGCGCTCCTTGAATTGGGTGTAGCGCATGGCGACCGCGTTGGCCTCCTTGCTGACAACCGCGTCGAGTGGATTCTCGCCGATATGGGGGTGTTGCTCATCGGTGCGGTGGATGTTCCCCGGGGCACTGATGTCACGACTGATGAGATTAAATACATCCTCACTCACGCGGAATGCACGCTCTGCATTGTCGAAAACGAAGCGACTCTTAAAAAACTCCAATCTGTCCAAAGCGAGACGCCTGTTAAGACAATCATCGTCTTAGACCCGAAATTCAAAGGAGCGGCTGAGAACATCTTAACGCTCCAATCCCTCATCGACAAGGGAGCTAAAGCGCGCAAAGAAAAACTCCCTGCGCTCAAAAAAAGATGCGA
>CAUJII010000155.1 GCA_963205035.1 Spirochaetota bacterium | reverse complement strand
TGCTTGCCATCGTCGGCAACGATGCGGACGGGAAACGATCCGCCGCGGTATTGTTGTTCAAATGTTTTTATCTGGAGCATGGGGATATGGCGAGAGGGGCATTGTGGGTTAGGGTCGCTACCCGGGAGGTTGTCTAATTGTGTCGATTTTGCTCACTTCGATACATTTTTGCGCCGGTGGCAGAGTGCCCAGCCCTTGTACTCACGGGGCTGGGTGTATCGAAGCCAGGCGCAAAAACACTCCGAAGATGGAGACTCCGAAACGGAGACCGCAAGAGCGGTCGCAAAGACTCGTCGCAGTGAGCGACTTATTAGACAAACTATTTCTACTGCTCGACACAGTAGAGCCCTTTTGGCGTGTTACATGGCTCGGATGCTGTCTTTAGGGCAGTCGAATTATTAGAAGTAGAGTCTCCACCCGCACCATAAGAAGATATACTTCCATCTAGCCATCCATTACAGTTGTCGGTGTCAGACGTCCAATCGGTCTTTAAGCCGGTGTACGCGACTCCAGAAAGTGCTATCGAATTATCCATAGAGGTGGCAAAGTCGTGTATACCAGCAGCGTTTGTAAAAAAGATTTTTGTCGTGCCGTCGGTGCGCACGTATTGGGTATTGGGGTGTAGAACCCAAGCCGTATTCTCAGAGGCACTCGTGCAATTTGGATTTATGCAGGCTTGGCGCGAGATAGCGTTATCTGCAATGAGCGCCTTATACGTGCTGTCGTTGGGCCTAGAAGCATCGCTTTGGCATTTACTGTCCGCCCCGGCAACGCCGCCTAAGTTGCCGGTGTAGCTTGCAATAGCGGTCAAGAAAATGCGACACGTGGTACAAGGCTTTGTCTCGGTATCTCCACCGGGGTTTTCGAGCTTGTCGAGAAGATCATAGTTATTGCAACTGAGACACAAGAAAAGTCCGCAGTAGCAGAGAAGGGCAAAAATCCGATGAAAGCGCATAATCTATGCGTCGTGTTCTAAGCAGAATGTCAAGAGATTCTTCGCTTTTTGTTTTTGCCGCCACGCTGCCCGCAGTAAAGATCGTCCAGGTGATCCATGTGGTTGGCGAAGATAATGTCGCCGAAGCCTTGCGTATCGCCCCGCATGTCGACGCGTTGCTGCTCGACAGCGGAAATCCCAATCTCGCCGTTAAAGAACTCGGCGGTACCGGACGCACGCACAACTGGCAGCTTAGCCGCACGATCGTTGAAAAATCATCGAAGCCGGTTTACTTGGCGGGCGGCCTTAAAGCTGAGAATGTGCGCGAAGCCATAGAGACCGTGCAGCCCTTCGGACTCGATCTGTGCAGTAGTGTCCGCACAGACGGAAAGTTAGATGCCGATAAGCTTGCTGCGTTTTTTAGAGCAGTACATTTCCGCTAAAGCGAAAAACAGCAGAGCGGCTTGCAGGGCGAGTCGGGCGCAAAGTTCGACGTTAGAAAATCACTTGCGGGTATGAACAAAAAACCGGTTATTAGTGCATGACGGTGCGCCAATTACTAACTATCGCGAGTTTATTATTTTTTTTGATTTCGGCGGCTTACGCCAATTTACGTGCACCGATACGGATCGATCGTGAGTCTTCACAACTCATAGCAACCGCCGCCAAAGCTCGAATCGTCTCCGAAAAACTCGAATTTGATTGCCCCGAAGCATACACGGGAAAATCGAATTATGCGCGCTTTCAAGATCGTGTTTGCCAAGCCCGCATACGCTACCGCATCGTGAGTCCGGGAGAGCGTCTTAAATTGCAGTTCGTTTTTTCGGGTGGCGACAAGGTCTTGTGGCGGCTCGCTGACAAGACGACAGAATCGCATGCGCGCTCGATGAAAGCCGACGCAAAAACCGTATGCCGCTTTTGTCCCGACGAGATGAAAGTCGTACAGCTTGCCGAGCAGACCTTCGATTTTCCCGAGGGCGAAAGCGAGCTTGAAATTCGCTACGCGCAGGCGCTTACTTATACCGAATCGGGGCAGAGCTATTTTTCGGACAGTAAATGGTCGCAGGGATTTACGTACGAACTTTGGCCGATTGCCGAATGGCAATGGCAAGGCAAAGTTACGGCGGATTTAATTCTGCGCGTTGCAGCGCGTTCGGGTTTTCTAGGCTTCGGTTACAAAGAAGACAGTCTGCGCTGCATTCTCGTCGAAAACGATAAGTCCGAGGCGCTGGCTCTAACGGTCGAGAAAGAAAAAGATGGCGTTCGCACTGCGAGTGCGCGCATCGAACTCAAGAAAGCACCGCAGCGATTGTCTTGCGGGTATTCGGCAGATTGAAATTTTATTTCTTGCGAAACATCATGTAGATGACTTTCCGTGTACCGTAAGGCTCACCGCGGCAGCATGCTGGCGAAATAGCCATTCGCGCAGCACTATTCCCGCGGTATCTTCTTTCGACTGCCTTCGTGGTAAAACGGATCCTGCGCATATTTTCCCAAAAAATAACTTTCAAACCGTGCTTTGTCCGACTCGATAATGTCCATCTGTCGCTCCACATATTGTAGCGCTTTGTCCTGCCAGCCTTCTTCGTCAAACGAGAATGGCATCGATTTGGTTACCTTGACTTGGTTCAGCGTCGTGTGCGAGAGAGTCGCTGCTTGGAGAATGCGCGTTTCCCCATCGCCCCGAGGTTTGCAACTGGCTTCCCATGTTGCGCATTGGATAGGCTGAACGACCGAGAGGATACGCGCTGCGTGTGTCGTATTGCTGAGGAGTACGACGCGATTCGCCTCCGCTTCGCTCGGTTTCTTTTCAAACCAGTTGCCGCCAACAGAAAAAACTTGCGGATTCATGAGTAAATACGCAATTAGTTTTCCGTCATAGAATACCTCGTAGAATCGGCCGCGAAAGAACTCGCGTTTTGGTGTAGCCGCATTGCCAATATCCACCGCAAACCAGGAACCTCTTGCATACGCTGCATCGTTATGGAAGTAGATAATTTTTCGATTCGTCGATGCAGCTACCGCAGCGGTACGCGCCTTGTAGTTTTCACCCTTTGCCCAAAGCTCTTTACGCTTTTTGTCAGCTGCATCTGACTGGTCGATAACAGTGGGAGTCGTTGCACAAGATAACAGAACCATCGTTAGGGCACATGCGGCTACAGCCGCCAGGGCTATGTTTCGCGTCCGCAGCATCAGAATCGATACTCCAGCGTCAGAGTCGGCACGATTGTAAAAATCGTATTCGACACCGTGGTATAGCTACGCGCCTCAAGATTCACCGCCAGTGAATCACTGTAAAAAATATTGATGCCCAGGTGAATATCGAGAACCAACCATGATCCTCCGAGCTTTGGTATTTTGCTCGAACGGTCTTGTCCAGCAACCTTGTAGTCGAACGAGCCGGTCTGCATGCTGAAACCAAGACCCGCGCCCCAGATAAACCATCCCCCCATTCTGAAAGTAAAGCGACCAGTAATCGGAACCATGCCGAGCCTGCCGCTGAATTTGGTCAAACCGTCAGCCGACGTCATGTTACCGCTGTACGTGCCAATATAAGCGGCACCAAAACCATACTTGAAAGCCGCACTCTGGTTGCTCTGGCCCCACATGAGGTCAGCACCAAATGCCGGGCCGCCTTCCAGTGCTGAACCGCTCACAGTCGTGCCTGAACCCGTAACATTCAGGCGATAGTTATTAATAAGGCCGATGTCAGAAGAAGCGCTCACGAGGTTGTAACCGCCCCAGCCGTGAACATAGAAGTTGTCTTTGGCCGCGGCGTTTGTCGCGGTGAAAGGTATGGTCACGATCACGGCGATGCAGAGGCATCTCAGTTGAGTTTTCATTTGGCGGGCATATCGCCTTGTGTCGAATATAGTGTATAGAGAAATTTTCGCACATGATTACTTTTTGGAGGCTCTTAGATCATGCGAAATGATTGACAAATAGACCATAAAGTCGTCTAACCGTCTGCTCACCGCTTGAAAGAATGCATTTTGCATCGAGCCGTTACGGTTATGAACAGTCTGTTGCGCCAAGGCTTTTTCTTGCTCGCCTTTATTTTTGCTCTTGCCTGCAAGAACACCAGCACCGACGATCTTCTTAATTTCAAATTTTTCACCGGCGGTAACAAGGGATTGAAGATTTCCGCGCCCTCGCCGATTATTGTCGGCCAACCGTTCACAATAACGGTCACGGCCACGAACTCCGTCATGCCTAACGGCATTGAGAAAAATTATGCGAACAATGTGAATCTCGCGCTGCAGGTCGGCGGCGGCACGCTCACGAGTGTTACCGGCGGTGGATGGAATTCAGGGACACAAGATTTTACCGTGGTGTATGACAATCCGTCGCTCAGCCTCTATGCGACAGAGGTGATTCTCATCAAGGCGACAGACGCTACCGATCAAACCACAAGCGCTTTTAGCAACAACATTACCGCGATCTGCCAGAAGCAGTTTAAGATTACCGTGCCCGCGGTTACCTTCAAGGACCAGCCTTTTTCGGCGACGATTACCGCGACGAATTTTGATAACTCGACCAACACCGCGTATAACGGCACAGCGAACCTGAGCACGTACTTGCAGATTGGCACGGTCAGCCCCACCTCGGTGACAGGTTTTGTGAACGGCGTTGCGACGGTCTCGCTGACAGTTTCAGAATCGTTCACGAATTTGCAACTCAAGGCTGTCGATTCTCTGAATAGCTTACTGACGGGGCTGTCGAACACCTTTCAAGTTTATTATGATGCTGTCTCGCTTTCGGTTTTTGCGACACCGGCACTACCGAACAGCCTGCGGCTCGAATATACGTACCCCACCGGCACGAACACGGCGCTGATTTACCGCGATGCGGGCAGCGGTCTGCAACTTTTGGCGACGCAGAATTCACCGGCAAACTTCTATATAGACACAGGTTTGGCTGCGCAGAATTATACCTACCAAGTGGTTGCGCAGAATGCGTCCGGTACGATTCAATACGCTGCAACGAAGACAGCGATGCCCGGTGCGTGCGGTACATCTGTCACGGGTGCGGTGTCCGGTACTTGGACTGCGGTGGGCAATCCCTACTGTATGACAGGTAACACGACGGTGAGTGGCACGCTGACGATCAACGCAGGTACGGTCATTCTCGTGAACCCGACGTTCTCGCTCACCGTGCAAAGCGGCGGCACCTTGATCTCTCAGGGAACCGGTACAAACCCCGTTGTGTTTACTTCTTCGAACACCGCGCCGGTTGCAGGCGACTGGAAAGGCATTATCTTCGCGACCGGTGCAATCGGCAGTACGATTACTTCAGACAATTATATTTCAGGCAGCAAGATCGATGGTACGCGGATATCCTTCGCGGGGCCGGGAATAACTACGGCTGAATCACTATACATTGACAATTCGACGATTCAGAATAATAGGAACGCCCTTACCAATGGCGGTGGTATTTATGCGAGTATGCCAGCCGGCAGGCAATTGGTTATCAAGAATAGTCTTATTTTGAATAATGCCACAGCTTCACCCATGTGGGCAAGTCTATGGGGCGGTGGCATCTACTCGAGCCAGCGCACGGCCATCTATTCTTCGCGTATATCCGGTAACTCGGCGACTACCCATAAACAAAGTGTGCTTTTAGGTGGTGGTATCTATATCGGCGGAGCTGGTTCGGTTTTATCTTCTAACCAAATCCTGCAGAATAATTTATCAGAAATTTCAGACTCTTGTTGCCTCGCTGGAGCGGGGGCACGAATCGATGGCGATAACCACACGATCACGGGTAATACTTTCCGGGGAAATAGTATCTCCAATAGTTTCTTGAATAATGGAGCGGCGCTCAGTATGGGCGGTAACGGGAGTAATATCACGAACAACATTTTTGATGCCAATACAATGATAGGACACTCCTCCTCTGGGGCGGCCGTATCCATGGGGGGCACAACGAATACCTTTACTCGCAATACGGTCATAAATAATATCGCTTCGAGTGGCGGGGGACCTGATTCGCAAGGCGGCGCAGTATCTTCTACGGGAAACACGCTCACCTATAATGAAATTCGGGGCAATAGTGCGCAGGGCTGTGGCGGCGGATTGAACCTGTCATCGTCGGCCATAGCAACGAACAATAATATCTATTTCGGAGCCAGCACCAACTGTTTTGCAACTGCGGTGGTGCTCAACACAGTGGGTATCTACGACCTCACCGCCAATTACTGGGGTGGTCCGACATCGGGTCTCACGAGCATGGGCATCTGCGACAGTACGACAACTCCAGTCTGCCCCGGCACAGCAACAGTCACCGGCGCCGTTTCGACGGCGTACCCGCTGTGCAAAGTCGCGCCTTCAGACCCGAATTGCGTCGGGGCGAATTTCTAGCCGACACTGGCAGCGGGCGCCGCCGTACCACAAACATATTTTGCAGTCTCGTTGTCTGAAGTTCCCGGCACCCTGCCACCAGATTTTCTGGCTTCGGCAAAAAATCTTCGATAACTTCTGAAGCACTAATGGCCTCAAAACACCGTTTTTTGCTTGTGCCGCACGGTGGCCTTCCGATTGAGTAACGCGTGGAACAATCTACCTTGGGAGCACCTGCCGATACGTTTATCGAGCACTATGAACGTAAGATCCATAGCCAAAAACAGCTCATCGAGCTTTCGAAAGCGCTCAATTCGACGCTCGATCTACGCTCGCTCATCGAAGCGATTTTGAATGTGAGCATTGCACAGAGTCGGTGCTTAGAAGCGGGTATTTTTCTTTTGCCCGATGTCGAGCACGATGTTTTCATCATGGATGAAAACGCGGTAGGGTTTGACGTCAAGGCAAACCACCGGCTCAAAATTCCGTACAAGAGCGACTTGGTGCGACTCTTGAGCGAATACCCCACGCTTTTGACGCTCAGCGAAATCCGGAACATCGCCGCCGCCACCGACCACTCGAGCCTCGCACAAGTGAGTTTTCGAGAGGCGTTGCAGGAGTTGTCGCAGCTCCACGAAGAGCTCCTGCTTGTGCCGCTTAAAGCAAAAGGGCGCGTCAACGGTATTTTGGTCATGGGCCCCAAATCCGACGGCGAAGTTTACCTCGCTGAAGAAAAAGCATTCCTTTCCGACTTGGCCGCGTTGGCGGCGATTGCCGTCGAGAACGCAAGGCTTTACGAACTCGCGACAGTCGACATGATGACGAAGTTAAAAATTCATCATTTTTTTCAAACGCGATTACGCGAAGAAATCGAACACGCACGGGGGAGCGACGAACCTCTCTCGATGCTTCTGACAGACATCGACCACTTCAAAAAATTTAACGACACGTACGGCCACCAAGTGGGTGACATTGTGCTTAAAGAAGTCGCGAAGATTCTTATTGCCTCGGCGCGAGGGAAAGACGTGGCCGCGCGTTATGGCGGCGAAGAATTTGCGCTCATTTTGCCGAAGCGCGATATATACGCGGCGAAAGCGATTGCCGAAACGGTGCGCGAGCGTATCGAAAAAATGGAAGTGGAGAATCCTACCGATAAGGGCGATAGACTTCTGAAAGTGACTATCTCTATCGGTGTGGCTGAGTTTGATGCAAAGAACGATACCGATAACAAGCATCTTATCGAACGCGCAGACCAAGCGCTCTACCGTGCGAAAGACGGCGGCCGTAACCGCGTCGAGATCGATATATAACGCGCACAATGTGCGGCGTCGATTCCTGACCAAATAGCGTGGTTATTTAACGAGTTTACGCGAGTTCCCGCCTAAACTCCAACACAGCGCGGACTGCGTCGATGACGCGCTCTTGATCTTCCGAAGTCATTTTGGTGTAAAGAGGAAGAGAAACCTCCTCTTCGTAGAGAGTTTGAGAAACGGGGAAATCCCGTTCGTTAAGAGAGTAAGTATTGCGCCAGTAAGGGTGCCGGTGGAGCGGGATGAAATGGACCGAGGTTCCAATCCCACGCTTGGAAAGTTCGGCAATGAAAGCGTCTCGCGTCAAGGGCGCGTTTCTGCCGATGCGGATGGCGTAGACGTGCCGCGCGTGGATGTCGCCTGCAAGAGCGGCGGAGGGCAGAGTGAGCGGAAGGTCTTGGAGCGCCGCGTCGTATACCTGCGCCATCTCTTCGCGCATTTTCTGAAAACCGTCGAGCTTTTTGAGCTGATGGATGCCGAGAGCCGCCGCCATGTCCGGCATGTTGTATTTGAACCCCGCAGCGATCACCTCGTAGAACCACGCAGGTGCGGATGCAGTGTAGCGATCGAAAGCGTCGCGGTTAATTCCATGGAGCCGCATTGTCTTGACCCGCGCCGCGAGCTCGGAATTTGTGGTAACTACCATCCCCCCTTCGCCGGTCGTCATCGTTTTGTTTGCATAAAAACTAAACACCGCGAAATCGCTTTCGAGCGTGCCGACGAGACGCCCCTGGTATGTCGTAGGGAGCGCGTGAGCCGCGTCCTCGACAATCTTGAGATTGTTTTTTTTTGCAAGCGCAAAAATGGGTGCCATGTCGCAGCTTAAGCCCGCGAAGTGGACGACGATCACAGCTTTCGTTTTCTGGGTAATCGCCGCGTCGATGGCATCGGGGGAGATATTGAATGTCTTCTCGAGAACGTCGACGAAAACGGGGATTGCTCCCACATACCGGACGACTTCGGCGGTTGCAGTAAAAGTATAACTGGGGAGAATTACCTCGTCGCCCGGCCCCACACCCAACGCTTCGAGCGCCAGGTGCAGACCCGCCGTCGCGGAGCTCACCGCGAGGCAGTGGATGCCCGCGTGTTTGAGATATGCCGCGAAGTCGGCCTCAAAGCGCTTTACGCGGGGGCCGGTTGAAAGCCACCCCGAGCGCAGAGTATCGACAACCTCGGCGATTTCTTCTTCTCCGAGTTCGGGGAGCGCATAGGGGAGGAATGGTTTATTCATGGATGGCTTATCGTGTGCTGGTTGCCCTTGAACACAAACATCCAGGCTATTTTTCATCGCGTAACTCTTCGAAAGTCGGGAGGCGAGATTTCTTGTGCAGGTGTAACTCGTAACCCAGATAGTCGAGGATTTTGAGAACTTTC
>CAUJII010000154.1 GCA_963205035.1 Spirochaetota bacterium | reverse complement strand
CGCTCAATACCTTCGAGAGGCGAGATAATCTGCGAGGCGTTCAAAGTGCTGGCCGATAAATCCCGCAAGAGCGTTGACAAAACCCGGAGCTGACGAGCGCTTCTTTGAATTGAGGAGTTTCACTGCATAGGTTGCAATCTTCTCCGCGCTCATCCGCGAGAGAGTCGAATGCTTGGAAGTCCCGTCGGTAGCTGTGTTCTCGTGAAAACCAGTTTCGATTCCCGCAGGCCGCAGGATTTGAACTCGAATGCGGCTTTTTTCTTTCGCGAGTTCGCGAATCCAGGTACGAAGAATAATTTCAGCGGCACGCTTACTTGCGGCGTAAACGCTGCGCTGTGGCACAGCGAAATGCTGCATGAGACTCGACACATAGACGAAATGCGGGTCATCGGAATTTTCTAAGAATGGCTGCGTTGCTTGTGCGACGCGGTAGATCGAAAAAGTATTCGTATCAAAAGTTCGTACTACATTCAAAGGCTGCGTCCTTGCAATGCTCCCAATGTGGTTGATGCCGGCATTATGAATCACCACGTCCAAGCGATTGAGCTTTATTTTCTGAGAAAATTTTTTCCAAGAGTTTGTAAATCCCACAGCCGAAACGTCGGCATGAAACCCAAACGATTCGCCTTTGAGTCTTTTCTGTGCATCGCGAACCCGCGCTTGGCTGCGACCATTCAAGATCACAATGTAGCCTGCGCTCGCGAGCTTTTCAGCAATCGCGAACCCAAGACCTGTTGTCGAGCCTGTCACCAGGGCGATTTTTTTTTCGGGTGCGTGCGGTTTCACTCTTAATGGAAAGTTTCTTTTTCGTTAGGAAAGCTCGCTTCGCGCGTTTCCACTGCAAAGCCTTCGAGAGCCCTGAGAACAGATTGGCTCAACTCGGCAAAGTGTCTTGCAAAGCGAGGCGTGAAGTCGGGGTCTAAACCCAAAAGGTCGGTCAAAACCAACACCTGGCCGTCGACATCTTTTCCTGCACCAATGCCGATTGTGGGAATTTCCAAGTTCTGCGAAATTTCGTGCGCGAGGCTTTGAGGTACCATCTCGAGAACAAGCGCAAACGCACCCGCGCTCTGCAAAAGTTTCGCATCGTTCAGCATTCGCTCTTGAACTGCGGAATCTTTTCCTTGCACCTTGTAACCGCCGAGCGCAAGAACCGATTGGGGGGTGAGTCCCAAGTGACCCATCACCGGCACGCCGCTTTCTGTCAGCGCACGCACCTGCGCTTCGACTTGTGCACCGCCTTCAAGTTTCACAGCGTCTGCGCCGGTCTCTTTGAGGATACGTCCCGCGTTGCGCAACGCATCTTCGACGCTCGCTTGATAAGACATGAAAGGCAAATCGACAACGAGAAACGCTTGAGGAGCACCGCGTCTCACTGCACGCGCATGGTAAATCATATCGTCTACAGTCACGGATAGCGTGTTGGGGTTACCTTGGATCACATTGCCCAACGAGTCCCCCACTAAGATAGCGTCAATCGACGTGCGCTGAACGAGCCGTGCGAAAATATGATCGTAGCAAGTAACAACGGTAATTTTTTCTTTTGCTTCTTTTTTCTTTTTGAAATCGTGTATGTTCATAATAGAAGTTCCTTGAATGCGCGAGAACTGAAGTCCAACTTCAGGGTCAACTGCATCGCCTTTCAGTTCAGCGATAAACCGCCTCACCCATTCGCGAGCGCGGTTAAACGGGTGCGGTATCTTAAGATTGGGCTCTATTAAAGATCCAGTGGACGACCAAACGATATCGATGTCGATTTCGCGTGGGCCATTTTTCATTCTGTGTACGCGACCGATATTCTTTTCGAGGTCTAAGAGAGCTTCCAATAATTCGCCGGGAGCCTTTTTAGTTTTGAGTAACAACCCTTGATTCAAAAAGCGCGCCTGTGCACGAATGAGTATCGGCCAAGTTTCGATAATTTCGGTAGAACGGAGAACCTCTCCTAATTTCTGAATGCCGTGGATTGCCTTTTCGAGGTATGCTCTCCTATCTCCGACGTTGCTGCCCAGAACGAGCACATACTCGTGGGCTGCGCCCTTTTCAGTTTTGAGAGACTCACTTGCTTTGGAGCGTAATGACATACATATTCTCTATTTTTTCTGCGCGAGCCAGTTGTCGACCTCTTGTTGCTTCTGCTTCAGGCGCAGCAAGTGGTTGCCGGTAAATACGGTATAGTCGATATCGCCGGCCAGAATATCCGAGCGGATACTTTCGAGTCCAGGCATGTCAATCTCAAAATTATAGGAAGACGCTTCTATCGCCAGATCGCGCGCCTTTTTCCAGTAGGGCAACGACTCTCGGTAGTACCCTTCGGCCGCCGCAAACGATTCCTTGAGCTCCGGCGCAAAATCTAAATTGTAAAAATAGAGATGTCTCTTGTCAAAGAGCGAACCCAGCCGCAGATACGACCTCATAATCTGCAAGTTGATGTGCATGTGCATGAGGATCCTGTACTTATGGTACTCCTGCGGATTATGGATGAGGCAAAGAGCTTCACGCGGGTGTCGAAATTTTTTCTCAAGTGCAATCTTCAAAAAGAAAATATTCCGACGAATTTCTTCTTGCTGCGAATGCTGTTTGAGGCTATAGAGCAAGAAGAAATCTTCGACAAATTGAGGTGACCACTGGTGCAGTCTCTTGGGCACCCAATCAGAAAATTTCGTGAACATCCCCGATTGGTCGTAGTAATAGTCGAGCCGCAAGGTTGCATTCAGCGATGCAGGCAACAAGATAATAAGCCCAATAAGAGGCCACACCCTCATAGTTCAATATCGGCATGCGATTTCAGGTACGCGAGGGGAATTCTTACCGCCTCAAGGGCTGGGTACGCGAGTTCTAAGCCTAAACTCATTCGAGTTCTCCCTAAGAACGCATAAGATCCGCGAGCGAAACCTTGTCAAAGACCCGATTGCGGTTCGCTTGCAGCTTGTCGAAATATCCCTTCACGGACTTCATGAACGCGTTCTTAGAATTGTAATCCAAAATCGAGTAGTCTGAAGGGTCTAAGTCTTCGACGAGTGTATTCATATCGATGAGCGTCGGATTTTTTCCCAATAACCAAAGTTTGTTTTCACCTTCGATCGCATAGCCGCGCTCGACAAGTCTCTCCATAATAAACTTGAATTCCTCCTGATCGCCCGAAGTGAATTTCAGCAGGAAATCGGTCGTACAATTATTTTTTCCCTTGTTGAAACTTTCGGCAAGTTGATATAAAATACTCATGCCATACCAGAGCTGCCTTTTGTGCCGCTCGTCGAGTTTGGCTTTTTTCTTTGCGGTAAAAAGATGCGGATACTGTTGCATGAACGCCAGTTCCGCGCCAAAGAGCACAATCAGAGACGAAACATAAAGCAAGAGTAAAGTGAGCGGTATCAACGCCAACGTGCCATAGAGCGCGGCGGTCCCCTTCGAGAAATTGGTTACATAGAATTTATACATCAATAGGAAGATAACCCACGAGACGGAGGTGAAGGCTGCGCCAGTTGCGGCCGCCTTCGCGTGGACCACGGTATACGGAATAACTTTGTAGAGCAAGAAGAACAACAGAAAAATTACGATAAACGGGATTAAGAAATTCCCGAGGGCTGCAATGAGCCTGCGCCAGAAAGGCGCCTTTTGGATCGTTTCAAATTTCTTAACCGTACTATTTTTGCCTACTTCATGCTGTTGCATGATCATCTCATAGTGATCGCCGACGATCAAGAACCGCGACTTTTTCGCATAATAACGCACCGCAGTTAAATCCACATCCGAACGCGCACCTTCAGAGACTGTCTGCCATTGAATAGAGCCATCTGCCATCTTCTGCGAATAACGAATCAGTCCGTCATAGCCCACGGCAATCGCTGCGCCGTCTGGCGAAAGTGCAATGTCTTGGAAAAAGAGAGTTTCTGCCATCGGAACCAATTTCCAAGTAGCACCGCCGTCGCGTGTCGCAAGAAAAAGCCCTGCATCGCCCACGGCATAACCCGTTTGATTTTCAAAAGCTAAGCCGTTGAGGTTATCTTTTCCCGAACGCAGCGCTTGCTTCAAAGCGCTAAATGGAGTGAAAGTCGCGGCGGAGTCGGTCGTGATAAGTGCTGTCGATTGATCACCAACAACAGCCCAAGTTCCGGGCCGTACAAAAGCCACCTGTTTCAAGTTTGCGTTTACTTCGGCTTGGTACCGAGGAGTCCACGAATCGCCGCTGTCAGTGGTCCGTAAAATCAATCCACCCGAGCCGATGATGAGCCCGACCCGATCGGTGAAGAATTGAATACGACGAAACGAGACTTCACGCACACGGTCATTATCCAGACGGAAAAAGCGACGCGCATGGTAGGTTGCGCCCTTGTCGCGGCTAACGAGCAAAACGCCATTGCTCGCGAGGATGTATTCGCGCCCGCTGGCCTTGCCAAAATCGACAAACGTTGCGTTCTTCAGAAGCGACTTATCGACTTTCTGGACGCTCTGATAAAGTTCTCGTTCGCTCTGCGGAACAATGCTTCCTGTCAGTGCATTAAAAATAACGGATTCGTTCGCGACCTCGTAGTCGATATTGTTGATAAATTTCGACTCGCGAAAAGGCCTGCCCTTTTCGTTTTGAACCAACATCACATGCTTATCGCCCAAGATATGCACATTGTCTTGCAGAATGCGTACTTGATTCAAATTGGGAGAAGCAAATTGCGAAAGTATCGATTGCGCAAAACTAATCCCCACGGCGAGGAGTGCGGGCCCAAAAACCATCACCATAATGAAGCCGGAAATCTTCTGGATCATCGGGCGTTTTTTTGTTACTCGCCAAATTTTATTGATTGCGTCCTCGACGTTTCTTAATACGCTCGTCGCTGAAAAAAGGAGCACCAAAAAGCCGATGCCTCCGATGGCGCCTGCGTTACGCAAAAACTCGCGGATAATGTTAAAATACGGTTCGAGATCAAACTGCACGCCGTTCATGCGCATGACCTCGTTTATCTTTTCAAAATAGCCCTCCATGTCGATAAAGCGCGAGCCGAGCATCATCACTACGACGAGAGTTGGGACGAAAGAGACGACTATGGCATAACTAATCGAAGCGCCGCGCAGCAAAATCTCATCGTCCAAGAACTTTCGCACCATCGATATGGAAAACATGATGGACGATTGTAGCTTCTTCTGGAACTTTCGCGTTTCGTCGAAATCTCCCGAAAGCGTTTTTAAGAAAAAATCTTTCAACCGAATGAGAAAGCTTTGTTTTTGTACGTCAGCCATACGCTAATTCTGCGTTTGCGATTGAGCGCGTCATCTTTTATTTTGTATCGCGCTAAGGGACGGGGAAAATCAGCCCAGGATTCTTACGCTTTGCGTCCGCGTCTATGGCCGTTCAAGCATGCTCTCCACCCAGTCGCGTAAGCTCGCCGCACAATAGAGATACGATGCGCGCTTTGTAAAACGCTTGAGTTCGACCAAAGGTTCATTGCCCGACAACACCGCGGCCGAAACGCGCAAAAGCCTGTAATCAATCTCCGCTGGTCGAATATGCATTTTCTGCACAAGTTCATAAGCCGCGTTGAAATCGCTTGTCATAAGAAAAGAAAATACCACAAGAAAATCGCACGCACGGCGCAGCGGGGCGACCTTCTTTTTTTTGGAGATTTGAGCGCAAGACTCATGCACTTGATCATGATTATTTTCCAAGGACGCAATCCGTGCGGAAAAGAGTAAATACTGCGCGTTTTTTTGTATGTCTTGGGGATCGTCGTTTTTCTTAATATATTTCAAGAGAGAGCGCGCTGTCGCGGAATCAGCATACATTTGCTCTCGGACTGCGACAAGCTGCAACCGGCGTTCAAGCGCCGAAGGGTTTTCAATTTCAAAAAGATTCGGGGCGAAAATCTGCGAGCGTTGCGGCACCTTGCAGAGAGCCAAAACTTCGAGAGTGAAATCGTACGCTTCAATGGGGAAAGGTTTCGAGGACAAAGTCTCGCGCACGTCGGTCAAGTCTGCCTTACTTTCGCAACTGGTTCTCAGTCGCGTGAGAAGCGTACCACTCTCGCTTTCGTCCATCTGCCAAAGTTCGCTGAGGGCGGTAGAGAATTTTTTCCGCATTTCCTTTTGTGTAGCTTGAAGAAACGCTTGCGCAAACCGGTGCTGCTTCAAACGCAAATAAAAAAGCTGATAATTGGCAGCGCGGCGCATTTTCGTATCGTGCGTCTTATCGATAAAACGTACCAAAAGGGCCTCAGCTTCGAGAGGGTCTTTTTCGAGAAGCGCCTGAGCGCGGTAATAACGATTACGTGCTGTAATAGCTTGTACAAAAATAAGCCCTGCGAATAAACCAAGCGCAAAGCGAAGCATCTTATCTAAATTGCGAATCGCCCATAACTGCCGCAAATTTGTCTTGAGAGTCTTCGACGCCATGCAAGCATTCCCCATCGGGAGTTGCGTCGCTCAAAAAGACCTCGCTCCGGGCATGTTTGCAAGTCGCAGAAGCCAACTTTCCCGTCAGTGGGCAGACGCGCAAGCGAACCACACCCCTCACCATTTCAAAGGGAGTCGGTTGAAATTTTTCTCGCAAGAAATCGCCCACAAGACGGGCAGCCAACGCCGAACCCGTCGCTCCGGGAATCGAAAAACGCATATCATCATAACCAAACCAAACGGCAGCAATAATGTCGCGGCCACCACCCACGAACCAAAGATCACGCGACCCTGAAGAAGTCCCCGTCTTGCCGATGAGATTGGTCAGGCCCGTGCCTCCGCTTCTGCCCGAACTGCGCAGCAAAGAAACCATCACTGCATTTTCCGCCGGACTCAAAATCCTTTTTTCTTTTGCGGGTAAGAGTCCTAACTGGTCGGGATGAGTTTTTGCAAGATTGAAATCTTTTTCTAAAGTCTGAACGCGTGTAATGAGAATGGGGTTCGTGAGTTGGCCCGCGTTCGCAAAGACTGCGAATGCACGCGCCATCTCTAAAGGCGAAAGCGAAATCGTTCCGATAGCCACCGTCTCGTCGTATGTAAATCTTTCCTGCATGAGAGCTTCGCTTTGAAAGAAGAAGTCAGAGAAAAGATCGGTAACGCCCGTGCGGCCAATCTGTCGACCCACACGGATAGCCGGAATGTTACGCGACTTTGCAAGCGCATCGCGAACGGTGATCGGTCCTTCGAAACCACCGTTGATGTTTTCTGGTGCCCACACCCGTGAACCCGATTGCGTCACATAGGGCGTGTCGTCGACGAGCGTCACGGGATTTATCGCACGCCTTTGGATTGCCTCTGCATAAATGAAGGGCTTTATCGCCGATCCTGTCTGCCGGCGCATCTTGACTGTCCTATTGAGTTGATTGCTGCTATCAAAACGATCACCGCCAACCATCGCCAAAATTTCACCCGTCTTCGGATTGAGAGCAATGAGCGCTGCTTGGAGTTCCGCCCGAGGCTCGCCCTCTAAAGGAATTCCTGCCAAATCGGTAAGCAGTTGAGCGTCAAAAAGTTTTGAAGAAAACTGCGTCTTCCATTTTAGCGCCCGCGTGTTTTCGCCTTGTATGTATCCCTTGTATTGCCGCCGCGCTTGTTTAAGATGAGCCTCGACCAAACTCTCTGCGCGGCGTTGCAATGCGCTGTCGATTGTAGTATAAACTTTTGCGGAGTTTTGATTTTCTCCAGTGAGGAGTTTCCTATCGGCAAGAAATTCGCGTGCAAATTGTGCGGGCCATAACCCTACGCGAGATTTTTCTCCAAAGGCACTCTCTGTTGAAAAGCGCTCCCCTTGCTGGATTACTGTCTCCATGCCGCGCTCCCACGCATCAGCGGTGACCTGAATGACATTATTCTCGACGAGCGTTTGGTAGAGAGCTTCCATGCGTGCCCGCAAGCGCGAATTATTCTTGATCGGTGAAAATGTTTCCGGCGAGGGAATGAGGGCAACGAGCGAAAGAAATTCGTTCACGCTTAATTCATTTACTTTTTTTGCATAATAAAATTGTGCCGCAGATGCAAACGAAAAATTACCGTGCCCCAAGTAGACGTGATTGACATAGAGCTCAAGAATTTGCTTCTTCGTAAGTTTCGCTTCGAGCGCACGCGCTAAACGAATTTCGTTTAACTTTCGTAAGATACTTTTCTGCCGCGCTTGCAACATCGTGCGGGCCAACTGTTGCGTAATCGTCGACGCCCCTTGCGCATACCGCAGCCTGACAATATTTCTGAGCGCCGCGCGGAAAATCCCAGAATAAGATACTCCGTTGTGGTTGAAAAATTCACGGTCTTCCGAAAATAAGAGCGCCTTGATTTGCCAATCGCGAAAGACATCGAGCGGAACTATTTCCGTCCCCGAGACACCCAACTGCGTTAGCTCGCGTCCTTCTCTATCTAAGACAACGTCTGCGTGCCGTGCTTGTAATCCGGCAATAGCTTGAGCCGCCGCTTCTTGTGAAACAGGAAGTGCTTGATAAACGGCAGCGAAGGAGACAAGCAGGACAAGGCAAAGCGAAGCGGCGAGAATAATTTTTTTAAGCGATGGCTTTTGAAACGCAAGAAAGTTTCGTGCTGGTTTCGAGGAGCTCGTCGGTTCTGAGGAATACGTAGGAGGGGTCTCAATACTATCAGGAGGTGCAGGAATGTATGTGCTTGTGTAGGGCGCTCTGTATTTCTCAACAGAACGCGAAATCTCGACAGGCGTTTCTCTGACATGCTTTTCAAGGAGCGGCTTTGAAGATTCGGGGACGACGCCTTTTTTGAGGCGCTCTTGAACACGCGCACGCAACGCACCTTGCCGGTTATCGTAACCGTGTGCATGCCCACAGTGCGAACACTGCGCAGTTAGAATATCTAAACGGTCTAAATCGACAGGGGGTGAAAACGACTTTCCGCATTTGCGGCACGCATGTTCAAACGCATAACGCACCCAAAGGCCCCCCTACTTTAACTCAAAAAGATCGTGCAGTTTTTTCTTCTTTGAGATTTCAATGGATTCCACTGTGTACTGAAGTGCTTTAACCGTACGGCGTAGATACTTCTTGTACATTTCGACGAAATCCATCTTCTTGTCATAAAAAGGGATGGTCTTAATTTCTACTTTTTCCTTCTCTTTGAACGTTTCTTGCTGGCGTGCGTCGAACTCCGACTCAAAGTAAACAATCGTCATATCGTCGTTTCGATCTACTTTTGGCTCGCTCGTTTTTCCTTCTGTCTCAGGTGGATTGTCGAAGTAATCGGGGGTTGGATTTGTTACGACCCGCTTTTCTCTCTTGTATTCTTTGCCGAAAGGGTTGGTACGTTCAAAAACAAGCTGTACCTTACTGAGCTTGGCATTTTTTCCTTCGCCGACGGGGTATAGAACTATATCGCCGTTGTAAAGGTATCGCTCTGAAATTGTCTTGATCGATTCGCCCGACGCAATCTCCAGAGTAAACCCACCATCGTCAGTCTTTTTCATTCGTGGCGCCGCTTTAACGACGAGCTCTGCCAATTCCCTGTGGAGGTTATCGATTTCTATGTCTGCGTAACCGGTATCTTCTGCGCGTTTTCTTTGTTCTTCTTGCTGCGCAAGGACTTGTGGATCGATAATTTTTTGTCCCCAGAGGAGACCTCCAACTCCCAAAACGAGTACACCGAGAAACAAGAAAAATCGTCTACGCATAATTTGCTCCCATGGTCTTCTGGCCGCTCTCTTTATTAACGGCTAAGAAGTTGACGTCCTTTAACTCGAAGCCGAGTATTTTTTTGTAGCGCGCCGGGCCTAAGAGTTTACGCGAGTTCTAAACCTAAACTCCTAAGCCTTCAGTGTCGCCAAGTATTCCGCGACATTCGCCGCACCGCGTGCCGCTGCAATCTCTTGGGCCGTCTGCCCCTTCTTGTTCTTAAGCTTGGTGCTTGCCCGCTTGCCAATAAGAATTTGAACTTTTTCGAGGTCGCCTGCATGCGATGAAAACATGAGCGCAGTCCAGCCGTCGAGATCCTGATCGTTGACTCTTGCCCCCGCTTGCGCGAGCTTTTCAACCATTGTAGCATTCCCTTTCCATGCCGCCAGCATGAGCGCGGTTCTTCCGCTGCGGTGGCGTAAGTTGAGGTCGGGTTTGTAACCCAGCAAGAAGTCGAGCATTTCTGGATTTCCCCTGAATGCCGCAATCATGACTGCCGAATAGCCGTCTCTGTCTTGCAGATTGATCCGCGCTTTGTTGGCCAAAATAAGACGAGCCACATCAATCGAGCCTGAATTAACGGCGTACATCAGAGCAGTGTAGCCATCTTCGTTTTTCAGGTCGATATTTATATTGGCCTGGAGCGCACGCTCGGCGCGTTGAACATCATTCGAACGCGCCGCTAACACCAATTCTTTATTGTTCTTGGGGTCAACCGCGCCGGCGGCAACGAGAATTTTTACCACCTCGTCGAAGTCTTTAATGGCGGCCCAATACGCGGCAGTGCCCCCGTTATCGGCGGTTGCGTTAACATTGACCCCAGCATCGACAAGACGCCTCACCACGTCGACATGGCCGCGTGCAGAAGCCAGGATGAGAGGCGTATAACCAAAATTATTCTTGCGGACCAAGTCTGCGTTTTTCTTGATCAGCATGTCTAAGATACGTACACGGTTTTCTTGCGCTGCATAGAAGACGGCACTGTAACCATCTTTGTCGCGTGCTTGAACATTGGCGCCATTCTCAATAAGTTTCTGCGACATGTCGAAGTTGCCAAAAGCCGCAGCGACAATAAGAGGAGTCTGCAAGTCTTTGTCGGCAAAGTTTACATCGGCGTATTCATTCAACGATTGCTTGAAGACCTCCATACTGTCGGCCCGAATCGCAAGAAAAAGTTTCCTGCTGGCAAGCGCGTTGATAGCTCCCTTCGAGCGCAAGAAATCGATCAAGGGTTGGTCGCGCAGTTCGACGGAATAGGAAAGAGGCGAGTAACCATTCTCGTCGACGGTATTGACGTTCGCCCCGCGCGCGACCGCACCTTGCGCAGACGCCAAATCTTTTGACTTCACCGCCGCTAAGAGCGATTTAGACGCGGCCGGATTTTCCGCGCCAAACATTTGCAAGAGTTGCATAATATCGGAGAAGGAATAGTATTGCGCTTGCGAAATCGCATTCTGCCCACGGTAGTTCGCCTGAGGTACCGAAGGTTTATACTCTAAGATAATTTCGACAGCCTTTATGTTGCCCGAGCGCGTCGCTTCGATCAGGGCGGTATCTCCCACTTTATTTTGTGCATTCGCGTTTTGAAAATACGGTTTGAGTACTTTGAGCGCATCGGTATTGCCATAACGCGCAGCACTGATGAGCGCCGTGTCTCCTGCCGCATTCAACTGCAACTTGCCCGCTGTTATTTTCATGATACGTTCGACGGCGTCTGTTAGCCCATTCGACGCCGCAACGTGGATGGGCAAAGACCCCGAAAGATCAGGTTCGCTCAAGTCGAGGTTGTTCTCAGTCAATACATCCCAAACTTTCTTATTGAAATTTTCAAGCGCCACACGCCAAAGTATTTCACCCTTTTCGTCGCGGGCATTGAGCGACGCCCCTTCGGCAATTTTATCGCGCACGGCCCCGGCAGAACCTTTGCGGACTGCATTAACGAGTTCCATGCCCAATTCAGATTCGGTCGGTTTTCGGCAGTTGAGGAGTGCAGCGCAAAAAAGCGCCGCAGTAAACCATGGGATAAATTTTCTATAGGTACAAGAAGGCATAGCTCTCAATGTAAATCCCTTAAGCTCTGTCAATAAATTTGTAGGGGCG
>CAUJII010000153.1 GCA_963205035.1 Spirochaetota bacterium | reverse complement strand
CTACGCTCCTCTCGCCTTCCAATGCATGTGATCCTTCGGTTTTAGGATTTCAACTCCAAGGGTTGCGCAATTTGCTTTCAGTCATGGATTTGGTGACAGACACAAGCAAGATGGGTACGCTCCTAAACGGCAAGCGCACTGCGCGGTATAACACAACAGAAGATTCGGGGCAAATTCGTTATTTTACCGATCGCCTGCGGCCTGTCATCGAACACCGTGCGCCGTCGGCGTGTATTGCCACGTCGTTTCCGGGCACTGCGGCCGAGCAGGCGATGCAATACTACGTCACACCGCACGGCGGTTCGGGAGAGTGGAATGAGAAGTTGGCGGAGATCATCAACCGCGTCACGAACCTCGACCGCATGATGGATTTAATCTATAACATCGACGACGGTTTCTCGATAACGCACACTCTCGGCAACGCATGCCCTAACCGGGGAATCGACAACCTCATGGTGATGCTCAATAACATCAACGGGACGGTTGTGCACGACGCGCCTAACACGACGAATAACGAGGTGCGCACTGCGGCGTATCTCATCGACAACGTCACTCTTTTCCCCACCGACGCCGACCCACGCAAGCGAAACAAAGTCAAATATCTCGTCGAGTATATCGGCAACCCGCTCGACGTTTTACAAATTGCGTGCTATGACGCAGTGACCGATAAGAACGCGGCGGGCGTGCAGACATGCGACGACAGAGGTCTTGTGAATCTCGTTGCGAACGGTTCAAAGCTCGACGATTTGTCGGTTGCAGACCTCGACGCGGGCGGCAAGAAGCTTTCGAACCTGGCAGATCAAATTAGCGAAATCGAAGACATGCGCTTTCTTGTGCGCAAAGTTTCGATGGCCAATATGACGGCCATCGTCAACGGCGTATCGATTGCAGGAACGGCAAATATCGCGTCGCTTGTTAATAAAATCGAAGGCCAAGATTGTTGGGATGAAGATAGCGGAGTGAGTGCGTCGCCCGCTTTCAATTATGTCACAGGGTACACGGCGTCTGTGCTGAGCCCTGGCGCCGCTTATTCGGGTAATTTTGTCGTGAATCCACTCCCCGGCGGCGGCGGTAATGCAATCGTCAAAGCGATTGTAGAAACGGATACGGTGAACCATCCTGCATTCGTCGGCCGAGTGCGCGCGTTCGTCGTCACCGGTTCCGGTTCGAGTTATGTTGCCGGAACTTACAACGATGGCGGCGGCGCACAGATGGCTTATACGCAAGGCAGATGCCGCTATAACCCACCCACGTCATACCGAGGCTTTCCGACAGTCGGTTGGACGGGTGCTACGGGTCTTGGCAAAATGGTCAACGTCATCAACCATATCACGGGTTCGCCGGGGACGATTGTTACTCTCATCAACGGGGTTACGGACGGTGCGAAGTTGGGCATTCTCATCAACGGCGTCAACCGTTCGTCAAACTTGGTGGGTGTCGTGAACGCGACTGTCGACGCCAGCCGGAGTAATAACGCAACCATCACAGACCTCATTAGTTTGATGAATTCGCTGTCCAGAGAAGATGTGTACAAGATGGTCTATGTTCTCGATAACTTAGGCAATGCGCGCGAGGTGACTTCGGCGGTGACAGTCCCCAGCGGCGACCACGACATGGTCTCGCAGCTTTTTGCTGCTTACAATACGGCCACTATCCAGACAACGTCGGGGTTAGGTGTTTCTACCATGACCGATCTCATTGGATCGCTGCGTATGGATGGCGGGCAAAACTATACGTACAACCCTATCGCGCCGCCTTCGATTTTAGTTTTAGGCGGAGGTGGTGCTGGAGCGACGGCGACAATAGTTGTGACGCCGGGCGACACCGTCGGCGCCGTCACGTTAAACACGCGGGGTTCAGGCTGCGCAACTCCACCCACCGTTACGTTCGTCGGGGGAAGTCCCACAACACCGGCGACGGCTGTCGCAGTTATCGATTCTATCGCGCAAGAGACGCTACGCATCCATGTCACAAACTCCGGTGAAGGTTATACGGCAACGCCCACGATTAGTTTTTCTGGAGGTTGCGCCACGCAGCCCACGGCGACGGCGCGCATGCGCATCATCGGTGGAGCGACAATCACAAACCCCGGCTCTGGCTTTACAGGCGTCAACGGTGCGGGAGCCATTGCGTGTACGTGCCCCACATGTGGAGGTACGGGTGTGCAACTCACTTGTACGGTGAGCGGCGGTGTCAATACGCTGCGTAGTTATTACGGCGGTTCGGGTTATGTTACGGGACAACAATGCCCGCTCATCGGTGCAGGCGGCAGCACAGGCGAGTGCACTGTTATGGAAACGGGCGGCGCGTTAACGGGTTGTTCTGTAATCACACCGGGGATTAACTATGCCGACGAGCGCATTGTCAAGATTGGCGGGCGCGCTGAAGCCGCCGTCGACGTCGATGTGAATCCGCCGTATGCTATCACAGCAATCAACGTCACAAACCCGGGTTGCGGTTATGCGGCAATCCCTACAATCGAAGTCTTAGGCTGTGGGACGGCTCCCACTTTTAACGTGACTATTCCCGGTGGTCGAGTCACTGCAACGATTGCCACGGCAGGTTTGAATTGCCCTATCGGCGCCAAAGTGGTTGTGGGCGAAAATCCCTATGTTGCGTTTGCCGACGGTGCGAGTGCCATTGTAGACACGATTGCGAGCGGCACGCTCACGAGCGTGAGCGTATCAGAACCTTCGATCAACGCGGCGCAGCTTATCGGCCTCATCGACCGGGACGCGACCGGTGTGACGAGTGCGACGAGGGGCTTTGCGATTACTTACAACGGCTCTGGGCCCGGTTCGACCGCGCCGCAGAACGGTATTTCAGCGCGAGAGGCGATGGTGCGGCTACTCCACCATGGAGTAACTATTCCGGCATCCAGCATTAAAGGCTATTTCAGCGAAGGTTTCGGTGTGGGCAGCGTTGTCGATGTGGCGTCCGACGGTCTCTCCGATGGTCTGAGTAGCGGTGTTCCACTGGCTGGCGCGGGGGTTTGGACAAACGCATACGCAGTTAATCTTCCGGGTTTGGGGGTGAGTCACATTGCGGGCACAATCTTAAATAGCCTCGGTGGGGTCGAACCGACACAGACGTTGATTAACATGGTGAACGCGAACTCAATCGATTTGACCGACACGCTGCTTCTTCTGGGTTGTGGCGACCATTCGACGTATTTAAATAGCGGCACGTCGCCGTTTTCGTGGCAGCAGATTTGTCGTGAAATCGGGCCGAATACGTGGTAGGCTTCGACTTGTGAGCACTCTAATGGCTATCGCAACTACAGTGACGTTTGTCTGCGCTGCTTATCTTTTCATTGTTGGTTTTTCTAAAATGATTGCAAAAGAAGTTAAGAAACAGATGATTAAATGAACGAACGTGTTCTTGTCTTCTTTCGACGGTAATTTGAGACTACTTAGGCTTTGCCTTCTTTGCTAACGTCTTCGCGGTCTCTTTGGGTGCTGCCTTCTTCACATTCGTCTTTTTCTTGGAAGATTTTGACGCTTCTGTGGACTTTTCAGCTGCCGTCTCACTTGTCTTAGGCTCGGAGGTGCGCGCCTTCTTTAACAACCCTCGGATACCTTTCGCGATTGACTTCTCTTCAGCCGACTCGTTTTCGTTCTTCGGTGTCGGAGCCTGTGCTCTTTCTTCGGCTTCGGCGAGAGCCTGGGCTTGCTTGATTTTTTGTAGCACGAGTTGACGGATCTGCGCTGCGCGTAACGGTTTTTCGAGAACGGGAAAACCGTACGAGCGTTGCGGCACGGTCTCTAATCGGTGTGTCAAGAGAACAAAATCGCTTTCAGAAAGGCCCGGAAAATGGCGCACAACGTGTTGGATAAAATCGACGCCTTTCATGTTTGTTTCCGTGTTTTGTTCGATAATGGCCATGAAGACGCCACCCTCGTTAAAGAGACTTGATGGAGTTGTCGCACGCTTCTTGGAGTCTTTTTTCTCCTCGTCGGCTTTGGTTTCTGCGATGGTTTCAGCGTCGTAGTGCTTATTCCATGAACCATTCTTTTGCAGAAGGGCCAGCGCGTCGTTGTAACGGTACGCTTGCACAAAATCCAAAGGTAAATCACGCAGCATCACCTTGAGGGAGTCGATGAAACTGTGGTTATCCTCAACAATAAGGACTTTAAACGTCATTGCACAGCACGAGTTACAATCCGAGACACGCCGACAAGCTTTTGCGCTTTTCAAGCTGTCAAAGAGCGATTTTTGCCCCTATGGTTATCGTTACCGGTGGGGCCGGTTTTATTGGGAGCGCCGTCGTTGCGGGTCTTAACCGCAACGGGGAAGACGCTATTCTCCTCGTCGACAACCTCAAAGATTCGGTGAAATGGAAGAACTTAGTTTCACTCAAGTACTTAGATTACGTCCATAAATCCGATTTTCTAAAGCGTCTTCTTGCGGGTTCGTACAAAGACGTGCGTGCAATTATCCACATGGGAGCGTGTTCGTCGACAACCGAGCCCGATGCCGATTATCTCATGGCGAATAACTATGCGTACACGCGCACGCTTGCAGAATTTGCGTTAGAGAAAAACATCCGCTTTATTTATGCGTCGAGTGCGGCTACATACGGTGCGATGGAGTCGGGCTTCTCCGATGCGGATTCGACGAGCCTTACACTCAAGCCCATAAACCGCTACGGGTATTCCAAACAAATTTTCGACGAGGTCGCGATTCGGAATGGTTGGCAGAAGAGAATCGTGGGGCTTAAATTTTTTAATGTGTATGGTCCTAACGAATACCACAAGAACGAGATGTCGAGCGTCGTTTTCAAGGCATTCCATCAGATCACAGAAGTGGGCTACCTCAAACTTTTCAAATCATACCGTGCTGAATTTCAAGACGGCGAACAAAAGCGCGACTTTGTCTATATCAAAGATTGCGTCGATATTATTTTGCAGCTTGTCGAAGCTCCCCACGTCAACGGCATCTTTAATTTAGGTTCGGGAGTCGCACGCAGTTGGAACGATTTAGCAAGCGCTGTTTTTAGCGCGCTCGACAAAAAAATAAATATAGAATACATCGACATGCCCGACAAGCTCATCGGTAGTTACCAGTACTTCACTCAGTCCCACATGGAAAAACTCGCGAGCGCAGGCATTCGCTCGAAGGCCATTTCTTTAGAAGACGGAGTTACGGATTATGTAAAAAATTACCTCTTGCCGGGCGAGTTGCATTTGCAAGATGAATTTGACGAGGCACGATGACAGAGTTTCAAAAAAAATTAGACGCACGCATTCGAAACGTACCCGACTTCCCGAAAGCGGGTATTCTTTTCAAAGATATTACTCCCATTTTGCAAGACGCAGCGCTCTTTCACGAGGCAGTCGATAAGATGGCTCAAGAGCTTCAATCGGAGCGTATTACCAGCGTTGCAGGCATAGAGTCCCGGGGATTTATTTTTGCGAGCGCGATTGCATACAAAATGCAGGTGCCTCTGAATCTTTTGCGCAAACCCGGCAAGTTGCCTTGGAAGACCAAACGGCAAACGTACTCGCTCGAATATGGCGCGGACGCGATAGAGCTGCATGAAGACGCCGTGCGCGAAGGCGATCGCGTCGCTCTGATAGACGATCTCTTGGCGACAGGCGGAACAGCGACTGCGGCGGCCGAGCTCTTGCGCGCTTCGGGCGCAGAGGTGTGCAAGATTCTTTTTGTTATTGAACTCCTGTTTCTTAAAGGCCGTGAAAAACTCGAACACGAAGGCTTTCAAAACACCCTAAGCCTCATAAGCTATTGAACGTTCGAAACTCTACCGACCCGCGCCCCGCGCTTACGGGTGTCTACATCCATTTGCCATACTGCGATGTGAAATGCGCTTACTGCGATTTTTATTCGCTTGCGAAGCGGCACATCCCCGATTCGTTTTGGCGCGAATATTCCGAGCGTCTCGTGGAAGATTTGGCGATGCAGTTTGAAACGCTCTTAGAGGATGTACCGCGTCCGGTCTTGGCGTCTGTTTTTTTCGGTGGAGGGACACCCTCGAAGGCTCCTCCTTATCTCTTTGAAAAAATTTTGCAAAAACTGCAAGAGACTTTTTCTTCAAGTCTAAATACCATCGAGGTGAGTGCAGAGGCGAACCCCGAGTCGCTAACTCCAGAGGTCGCTAAAGATTGGAAATCCTTGGGAGTCAACCGCGTGAGCGTGGGGATGCAGAGCTTGGACAAAGAGGTCTTGCATTACTTGGGCAGGCTTTTCAACCCGAAAGCGTATAGCGAGGTGTTCAGCATCTTGCAAGACGCAAAATTTACCAACATTAACGCAGATTTCATCACGGGCGTTCCGGGGCAGAGCGTTCAGAGTACACTTGACGACATCGAGTTTGCGTTGAAGCGCAGCGTCTCGCATCTGTCGCTCTATCAACTGACCGTCGAAGATGGGACGCTCCTCAAGTCGCGCATCAGGCGGGGGCTCAGACCTTCGCTCGACGATGCGATGCAAGTCAAGCAAATGCAGCGCGCCGCAGAATTTTTGCGCGAGAGGGGTTTTCATCGATACGAAATCTCAAACTTTGCGAAGCCCGGCACTCAGTGCCGCCACAATCTCCTCTATTGGACGAATCGCCCTTACTTAGGTTTGGGAGTATCTGCGCACACTTTTACGGGGACGCGGAGATTTTTTCATGCGCGCTCGCTCGATGCGTATCTCAGCAAGGCTACAAAACAAACGCAAGATACTCTCGCACGGCCGCAAGACGCGTTCCTGAATTTACTCCGGCTAACAAAAAAGGTCCACCCGTCGCGGCTCTTGGCGTATGTCCCCCCCCATGAGAAAGAGAGAGTCCTGAAAGAGATTGAAGATGCTGTCGCAAAGGGGTATTGGCAAAGAGAGGGGGCACTCCTTAGGCCAACGCGACGCGGGTTGCGTTTTAGCGACGCTCTAATCTTTGCACTTTGGAATGCTGCGTCAGTTCCATAAGATGGGCGGCCTTGTCTCGACGACATATTCCATCGTTTCGTTCGAGTTTTCGCTTTGCCGATAGCGGATGGTTGCCTTGATGTAGCGCGGCATTTGGCGGCGGCTTTTGTAATCCCACTCTTCTTCAAAATCCACGCCGTTATTGGAGCAGTCGACGCGAAACTCTTCGACCATGCGCACCAACGGAACAGCGACGCCCTGGAAAAGATGCTTCGGGTCGAGATACATATCTTCTGCGCGGTAGAGCGTGAACGTGCTGGAATTTTTATCGGGCTCGATAAAATAAGAGACCATGAAGCTGCGCGCTTGCAAAACAGAAGGGTTTGCATTAAGCGAGGCCGACGGAAAAACGAACGCGTCGAAGCGTTTGCCTCCGTGCTCTTCTTTCTTGACGAGAAAGACTTGGCGCACGTTAAATTTTTCAAAAATCAGATTTTCTAAATCGTAAGAAAGCGCAGTCCCAAATTCGATGACCGCCGCCGACTGGCTCGACACCCGCGTTTGATCGTACGAGAGTTTTTTGATTTGCATGTAAACCGTCATGAGCGTCATAAAGATGAAGCCCGACAAACCGATCACGATGAGAAGTTCGATGAGAGTAAACCCGCGTGTGCGCGCGAGTGGTCGCGAGACTTTCATATACCCATGCCTCGGTAATAGTCGAGCGCATACGCGTCTTTCTCGTTCCATCGCACTTCGACATGGAAGTGGAGAAGTTTGAAGGTGAGTCCCGTCGCGCTCTTCGTGCCCGCATTATGTTCTTTGAAATATTTTGCGGCGGCGCTTTGAGAGGCTTCTTTACCCGCGCCTAACTCATCGGCAATTTTTTGTAAGTCTAATTCTTCCTCGCGGATTGAATACTCGAAGCGGTATCCGGGGATTCCCTTGAAGTCGCCTTGGCCTGAATCGGTTTTGTTGAAGGACTTAATCTCGTGCATCTTTTTTTTTGCAAGCGTGATGGCACGGTTCAGGCTCAGCGCTTTTTGGCGCATCGACATCGCGTTAACAACGCTTGATATGAGTAGCCCTGTGAGAGAAGCGGTTAAGACCATCGCCATCAAAACTTCGATAAGCGTGAAGCCGCGTCGGACCTTGAGGCGGAAGTAAGAATGCAGTGCGGCAAAGATTTTCATTCGCGTATAAATTTTTGTCTTTCGAAGCCTTCGATGCTGCTGAGGTGCACGGGTTGTAAATTGTATCGGGGTATATAAACGTAGTTTGGATTAGTTTCTCCGAATTGCAAGATGACCGAGTCGGAGTTTCCTGTCGGATAAAAATGGATATTGACGATAGGGCCTGCGAGTTCGAGTCCAGAACTACTAAAAATTTTTGTCAAAACCGTCGGTATCTTTTGAACGGAGTTAATCCAGACGGGTTTAGGTGTTTTTTCTTCGTCCGTTTCTTTGTCGCGTTCGATGTCGATAGCTCTGTCAGTGCGGTAGCGTTTCATCTCGGAGAGGGTTTGAATCGCAGCATCGACTTCTTTTTCTAAGCGCGGATCGAACTCTTTAAGGCCAAACGTTTTCTTGTCGAGGTTGATTTCAAGTGTGAGTGTCTTTGCGCGGATGAGAGCCTCGCGCCGCGCGTCTTGAAAATAGCCTTCAAACGCAATATCTTGGCTTCCCGAAAGGCGGTCGTGCATGAAGCTCACCATGAGGTTATACGCCATGACGAGAAGCGACGCGCCGATAACCAAGACGACTAATAGCTCGATTAAGGTAAAGCCGTGCCTTGCTCTTCGGTTAAGAAGCGTCCTCATGTGGGTAAGGTCAAAGGCCCGAACAGCGCGTCAGCGTAAAATTCCTTTGCGCGGTGTCTTTTCTTTGGAAAGCAAACCATGCCTTCAAAGAAAACTGTGCAAAAGAAGAGTCATCCCACAAAATCTTCTAAAGCGCCGCTACCTGATGCCTTAAGATACCCCGAAAAAATTTCGTGTTCGCCTGCATATAATGTCGACGGTAAAAAATTTCTCGTGCGTTTCTTGACCGACGACGAAGCGAAAGCCGACAAGTCGCTCCCTCCATATTTCGGTGCAAAACTCGGAGAAATGGCGACAGAAGTCGGTGGCCTGACTTTTGGGTTGGGCGCGCTCAAAGATTTGACTGTCGATAGTTTTGCTGACACAGTCGCAGCAGGTTTAGAGAAAGCCGCGCAAAAACTGGAGGAGTACCAAATTGTTCTCTCTCGCGAAGTTTTCGACAAGGTAGGTTTGCGTCAAGCGCTACGGCTTCTCGCGACTGCGCAGAGCAACGCGGAGTTTCCGTGCGATCTTCTGAAAGCATCCGACAGTCGCACAAAGATCGTTGTGAAGAAGACTCAAATCGTCCTGCCGCAAAGTTTTGCTGCTGTTGCAGAGCCTCTCATAGAGTCGGCGCTTGTCGAAGCGCGTCATGTGAATGGAATGCGCCAAACGCAGGCATTACCCGCAAACGTGATGACTCCCATTCAGATGGATCAGCGTGCGGTTAAAATCGCGCACGAGTTAAAATTAAAGCACACGTCTTTCGATCGTAAAGCGCTGCTTTCGATGGGGGCGGGGGGCATCCTTGCTGTTGCGCAAGGTTCTGCCGAAGAGCCGCGACTCATTGTGCTCGAATATAAACACCCGCGTGCAAAGAAGACGCTCGCTCTCGTAGGCAAAGGGGTGACTTTTGATTCAGGGGGGATTTCACTGAAGCCCGGTGCTAACATGCACGAGATGAAATATGACATGTCGGGTTCTGCGATGGCGTTGCATTCGATTGCTGCGATCGCCGAGCAAAAGTTGGCTGTCAACGTCGTGTGCGCAGTCGCGATGGTTGAGAACATGCCCGACGGTCTGGCGGTTAAACCGGGCGACGTATATAAGGCGCTCAGCGGAAAGACTGTCGAGGTGCAGAACACAGACGCAGAAGGCCGGCTCATCTTGGCAGATACGCTGACTTATGTTCAAAAGCATTACAAGAGTAATTTGCTCATTGACATGGCCACGTTAACTGGAGCGTGCGTCGTTGCGTTGGGTGAATACTACGCCGGGCTTTTTTTCAATAACGAGACGGCGCGCACTCTCGTTGAAAAAGCAGCAGCCGAAACAGGCGAGCCTGTTTGGCCACTCCCCATAGGTAAGCGTTACTTCAAACTTCTCAAGTCAACGATTGCAGACATCAACAACATCGGCGGTCGTTATGGCGGCGCGTCGACTGCCGCAGAGTTCTTGCACTCGTTTATCGAGAAAGAACAGGTGTGGGCGCACCTCGACATTGCAGGTGTCGGCATGGTGAAAACTTCTTTCAACGTGTACCCCGGTTCGAGCAGCGGCTATGGCGTGAGACTTCTTGCCGAAGTGGCGCGCCTCATGGCCAAATAATTACAAGAAATTGTGGGATGAATAACGAGAAAAAATATGAAATTTAGAGCAGATATAGGTGTCATCGGCGGTACGGGGGTTTACGGCGTTGAAGGAATGAAAATTCTCGACACGATTGAAGTGAAGACTCCTTGGGGCAAACCTTCAGATAAAATTACGCTCGCATCCTACGAGCATGAGTCGAAAAAATTGACGCTCGCGTTCTTGCCGCGCCACGGAAAGGGGCATCGCATCACGCCTTCTAAAGTGCCTGCTCGCGCGAACATTGCGGCACTCAAACTCTTAGGGTGTGAAGCCGTGATTGCGTTTTCTGCAGTGGGTTCGCTTAAGGAAGAAATCCCACCGGGCTATTTTGTGCTGCCCAACCAAATCATCGACCGGACGCGACATCGCGTCGATACGTTTTATGACGGCAACATCGTTGTGCACGTTTCATTCGGCGACCCGATGGACGAAAAGCTCGCCGGTATTTTGGCGGCGGCAATTCGCAAGGTGAACTTAGCTCTCTGCGAAAAAGAAACTTTGGTTTGTATGGAGGGCCCGCAATTCTCAACGCGCGCCGAATCGAAACTCTACAAATCGTGGGGCGCCGGCATCATCAACATGAGTGTTTTACCCGAAGCGAAACTCGCGCGTGAAATGGAGTTGCCTTACCAAATGATTTGCATGGCAACCGACTACGACGCGTGGCGAGAAGAAAGCCATGCCGTGACCGCCGATGAAGTGATGGCGGTCGTGAAGAAGAACTCCGACAATGCGCAACGTGTCTTGAGCGCTGCTATGCCGCTCCTTCTCGAAGAGAAGGGTCGCCTCAATAGCCTTGTCGGTAGCGTGCGGTTTGGAATAATTACGGCAAAAGAGAAACGCCCGTCGGGAGAGCGGCGCAAACTCAATAAAGTTCTCCCGGGGTATTTTTGAAATGAAGAAACCACACATTGTGATTGTCGGCGGCGGCTTTGCAGGGCTCACCCTCGCACGAGGACTCAAGCGCGCAAAAGTACAAATCACGCTCATCGACAAGGCGAACCATCACCTCTTTCAACCGCTGCTTTATCAAGTGGCGACGGCGTCGCTTTCGCCAGGCGATATTGCTACGCCGCTACGTGCAATTTTTCGCTCACAAAAAAATGTACGTGTCTTGATGAACCGCGTCGGTGAAGTGCGTGCACACGAAAAAAAAATCCGCCTTGTGTCGGGTGAAGAGTTCTCTTACGATAAGCTCGTTCTTGCGACAGGGGCGAGACATTCGTATTTCGCGCACCCGGAGTGGGAGTCGACAGCGCCCGGACTCAAAAGCCTCGCCGACGCGCTGCGCATGAGACAGAAAATTCTGGCCAGTTTCGAGAAAGCAGAATCGCTCTTAGGCGTTATGCAAGGCGGTACGGGGGTAGAAACTGAAGACGGTTCAGTCACCGAAAAGAGTGTCGGTAAAGAGAACTATGCGGAACTAACTAAACTCCTCACATTTGTTATCGTCGGCGGCGGCCCGACAGGGGTCGAGCTCGCGGGTTCGATTGCAGAAATCGCACACCAGACTCTCAGAAAAGATTTCCGTGGGATTGATCCCCAAAAAACACGCATACTTCTGGTTGAAGGCGGCGGCCGTCTCTTGGCAGCGTTTCCCGAAAAATTAGGGGCTAATGCAAAGAAAGAGCTTGAGAAGTTGGGCGTCGATGTGAGACTCTCGTCCAGCGTTGTGAATGTTATGTTCGACGCCGTTCAAGTCGGCGAAGAACTCATTTCGACATCGAACATTTTTTGGGCTGCGGGAAACACCGCCTCGACTCTCATCAAAACGATTGGGACTGATCTCGACAGGGCGGGCCGTGCGATTGTCACAGAAGATCTCTCCTTGGCAAAGTTTCCTGAAATCAGTATCTTGGGCGACGCCGCCCACTGCGTCGATCACGCGACCGGTAACCCTCTGCCCGGTGTCGCACCCGTCGCGATTCAGCAAGGGCAATACCTCGCCAAGAGAATCAAAGCGGAGCTTAAAGGAAAAAAAATACCACCATTCCAGTATTGGGATAAAGGCACAATGGCGACGATAGGCCGCGGCAGGGCGGTCGCCAAGCTCGGAAAATTACGCGTTACGGGTTTCATCGCTTGGCTTATGTGGTCTTTCATCCACATGATGTACCTTATTGGATTTAGAAACCGTTTTGCTGTTATGTTCTTGTGGATGTATAGCTATGTGACTAACCGCCGTGCTGTGCGGCTGATTACAGCGGATGACTTGTAAAAAAATCGCAAGATATTTCCTCGTCGCATCTGCGGCTTTGATATTTGTTGTGGCCGAAGCGTGTAAGTCTGCTCCGCCCCAACGCGCTCCCTTGCTCTATACCGGCGACGCGTTGGTGAAACCCAACACCGTTATCGATGTCACACAGAATACGAATAAAATCGTCGATTCGAAAGAAGAGTCGATCTCCTCGCTCCGTAAAGATCCGCCGTCTCTCCAAAAAGAAGGACGCAAAAAGAAAGGACGATTTAATTTCAGTAGCGATGAGTTTGTGAAAGAAACCGCATTTAATCCTTTTGAAAATAAGAAAGATACGGTAATCCGTTTGCGCGGCCATGCGAGAGTTTCCGCTTCGCGTGTTACGATGTCTTCGCCGCAGATTGAAATCTTTGGTGACAACGGGCATCTGGCCTATGCGCATGGGCCTGTCGAAATTGTGGATTCCAAAAACGCGACAAGACTTATGGCAAACGAAGCGCTATTTATCCGCGCAGAAAACCGTGCGCTTGTACGCGGCGATGCGCGCCTCGTCTCTTATGTTACCGACAAGAAAAAAAAGAAAACACAGCTCAAATTGACTTCTTCTGAAATCGATCGAGCCTTCGACACTTCGATTTCGCGCGCTCGCGGCAACGTCATTGCGACGGGTGCCAATGCAGTCCTCTATGCCAATAGCGCGGAATTTCACGAGGAGAAAGAACTTGTCATCTCTGACGATAAACCTCGTATCGTTTCAAGCTCCGACATTTTTCTCGCGAACCGTATCGAGTGGAATGTGAAAAAAGATAGCGCGCATTTTGTCGGTAATGTGCGCGCTTATTTCAGCCGTGTCGAAGAAGGAGACGAGAAACGGCGCGTCGATTCAGCTCTACACGCCGACGAAGGGGATTTGGTAAAAGACGAAAAACTTCCTCATGGGCAGAAGCTCACACTGCGAAAAAATGTCTCGCTTGAAAGGTTAGAGTATTCGGCGTCGAGTGATTGGGCAGAGATTTTTGGTCAGGGCGCAGAGCTCGTGAAGGCATACGAGAATGTTGTACTTGTGAATAAGACCGAAAACACGCGCTCTTTTGGCGATCAATTCGAATGGATTAAAGAAAGCGGCGCGTTGGCGCTCTCAGCGAAGAAAAACCGCCGCACTCGCACGCTTTTCTACAACGAAAAATCGGTCGAGACAGCCGAGGTTTCGGCGTCAACGCTGACCAGAGCCTCGGAAGATGCTTACACACAAGCGCGCGGTAGCGTGACTCTTATCCAGTTTTCTGCTGACAAAACTTCGCCGCCTGTCACGATGGGTTCGGAGTGGGCAGAGATTCGGCGGGACAAAAAAATTATCGTGATGAACGGAAGTCCATACGTCGAAGGTGAAATGGGCCGCATCGGTGCCAGAGAAATTATTTTGCATTACGAAGAAGAACGGTATGAAATGTTGGGCATACTACCCGGTATTGTCGAGAAGACGCTCAGCGGACAGAATTAAGGAGAAAAATGGATAATTGTTTATTTTGTAAAATTGGCGCGCATGAGATTCCTGCAACGCTACTTTTTGAAGACGAGAAGACGCTCGCATTCAGAGATATCAATCCTGTCGCGCCGACGCATATCTTGCTAATACCCAAGATACATATTGAAAATATTTTGGGTTTGGATAATACCACGGCACTGGCGATGCACTCCGCGCTTCAAAAAATTGTCGCGCAAGAAAATTTAGAAAAGGGCTTTCGTGTCGTAACCAACGTTGGCGACATGGGTGGGCAGACAGTTTTCCACTTGCATTGGCATATCCTCGGCGGTCGACACATGGGATGGCCACCGGGATAACAAGACCCCATAAGGCGCCGTGGCTAAGAAAAAAAAGTTTCGATTTTATCTTAAGCTCTCTGCGCTTATTATCGTCCTCCTTCTTGTTGCGACAGTTTCGTGGTTCATCCTGCGGATTGAAAAGATTGTTCTCAGTCGATTGCCGCGCGAGGTCTCTACCGAAGGGATTTCGATCTCCTTCTTGGACCGTAGCTTCCATTTGAAAAATATTCTCCTGCGCGGTCGTATTGGTTCACCGTGCGAAGGCCGCGACCTTGTAAGAGCTAGAGAGCTTAAAGGCTCTTTTCATCTAAGAGAGCGCGTCTTGACGAAATTGACGGCGAAGGATGTCGTCTATGTTGGCGACACTTTTCAAAAAGAATGCTTTGTCGCACCCCAGGAAAAAGATGCAATCGATTGGAGAAAAATTGCGCCAGAAAGCGGGCTGGCCGTTGACCTCCAATCGGTGCGGTTTAATGTCAGGCGCTGGGGAGAGGCTGTCCTCACCAGTCAATTTGTCCTGCGGGAGAAATCCCCCGGGCGCTTAGCGGTTGACTTCAAGAGTGCTGTGCTGCAATTTTCTTTGGGAGAAGCGCGAGTAAAAAAATTGACGGCGGATTTAGAACGGAAAAACAATAATTGGCAGATTGAAAATATGGAAGCCGCACTCGAAGTCAAGCTGCCGGAGCTTCAGAAAATTGCGGGAATCAGTTCTCCGAAACTTACCATTCTAAGAGGTGCGGCCGATGCGACGCTGAACGCCGCTGTGCAGAAGGGACGCTGGCAAATAGACGCAAACGTCCGCTTGATCGGTATGCGCCTGCGCGGCGCGCCGCTTTATCGAGCACCTTTCCAGTTTATGGAAATGACGCCACAAGCGATTTGGCCGATGGTCGAAGACAGCCCCGGCGTTTTTCAGATTGCGTTCAAGAGCAAAATGGCGACGCATCAGCTCGTGAACGTGCTTCGCAGGGATTTTCGAGCTGCAGTCAGCCGCAAGGTTAAGTGGAACCTGAAGAAGAAGATCAAGATACTGCCGTTCTAATCCGTGGCGGGTCTTGTTTTCGCGACCATGTTTCGCTCAGCGTGAATGAAGAATTCAAGGATTTCTGTTGTGTCCAGTGGTAATTACCGCAGTCAGGAAGATTCTTTTCAGTCGCAGCTTGGCCTCTATAACGACGCAATAGAATATCCACTACATACGAGACGCTTATACGCAAAGAATGCGAAAAATACTGCAAGACGTTGAACTCCTCCTCCGTCCAGCGGACTGAGATTTTCTCATAGTCGCCACGCGGCTGGTTGAATCGCTTCGCCCGGTCTCGCCGAACTTCGTTGCGCGTCAGAACCCAACAATAGTTAGGCAAGTTCTTCTTGAATTGTCTGTGGTGCCGCTTCCACAGCGACATGGCTTTTGGGGTTAGGTTTATACTGGTGTTTATCATGGGGCCTCTACTATTTAAATACCCAGAAACCATGTTTTTTTCTCACGTGTTCGCAAAAAAAGTGTAAAAATGTGGTAATTACCACAAAAAATTTGCATTTTTTGGGAGGAATGCCGAAATCCAACAAGAATGGACGGCCTGATATGAGAACAAAAACTGTGCTATGGTAAAGATTTTCGTCGATGGCAAAGAATACGAAGTCGACGAGAAAAAGAATCTCATTGACGGTCTTAAAGACAATGGTTTAGAAATACCACATTTTTGTTATCATCCAAAGCTTTCGATTGCGGGTATGTGCCGTATGTGCCTCATTGAAATCGAGGGCGTTCCGAAATTCCAAATTGCTTGCAACACCCCGGTGAAAGAGGGGATGAAAATCAATCTATCGGGTGACAAGGTGGTCGACGCCCGAGAGGGTGTGATGGAGTTTCTTCTGATTAACCACCCGCTCGAGTGCCCGGTATGCGACAAGGCGGGCGAGTGTCGGTTGCAAGATTATTCGTTTGCGCACGGCAGTGCGACGACGCGCTTCAAAGAAAAAAAGCGTAATTTTCCGACAGAGAAGATTGGCACGAATCTTATCATCAATCATAATCGTTGCATCATGTGTTACCGCTGCGTGCGCTTCGACCGCGAGGTTGTTGGTATTAACGATCTTGAAATGCTCTCGCGGGGTAACGACACTATAATTGCGTACACTCCACCCGAGACCGACGCTGAAAAGGCGCCTTACCTCAACCATAACTACCAGGGTGCTCTCAGCGATATATGCCCTGTCGGCGCACTTCTTAACGAGAACACGTTGTTTCAATCCCGCGTATGGTGGTATGAGAGCGAAGAGTCGCACTGCCACGGTTGTTCGACGCTTTGCCGTGTAACGACGAACGTTAAAAACAACGAACTCTACCGTTACATGCCGCCGAATTTGCCTGCACTGCCTGCGGGGTCGGGTGGAGTCGATTTTATCTGCGACTATGGGCGTTTCTCGTCTAAAGATTTCTCGAAAGAGCGTCTTCTTCATTATTCGCTGCAAGGGGAGAAGGTCGCTGCGGCAAATGCGGTGGGCACTTTCGCCGAGGCGATTCAAAATGCGAAGAAAATTTTGGTTTTAGGTGGCGGCACAGAAAGCGTTGCCGATGTCGATGCAATCGAAGAGAGCGTTGCAGCGTGGCGCAAAGAAGGCAAAGAAGTTGCGTGGGATTTCCGAACTGACAGCGCGGCATTCCATGACGGCAAGACACAATGGGATTTTCTCTTGAGCCGCGATTTGAGACCAAATGCGAAATACTTGCGTCAGAAAAACGCCACCGCGTTTGAAAGTTTTAAGGCCTTAGAAGATGCGATCCGCCAAAGCGATTTGATTCTCATTGTGAACGAACTCGCCGCCCCTTATGCGTACCAGTTGGGCAAGATCCATGCGAACGTGAAGGGTCTTAAAATTGCGACCAAGGTCGACGAGGTGGAGCTCTTCGGTGTGATCAATAGCGGTGCGCTTTGGCAAAAAGTTTTTCTTTTAAGCACGCATGAAAATTTGGCGACCGAGTTAGCCCGAGTTGCGTTACCCATTTTGGCTTTCCCTGAAAAAAGCGGTATCTTTATCGATAAAGAGGGTTCTCAAAAGACGCTGAATGCTGTGTTGCGTCCGGTTGAAGGGTTGCGATCAGTGGGCGAAATTTTGGCTACGGTGCGCGCAGCAGCCCAACCCCAAGAGAGAGCGGTCTAATGGCAACGATACAGGTTTCAAAAAAATACGCTTTCAAATGGTACGAGAAGTTCTATTTCATGTCGATTTCAGCAGGCATGTGGGTGACTCTCAAGCATTTTGTTAAGTCGGCGTTTCTGCGCCGCATGGTGACAGTCTCTTATCCGGAAAATAAGAAAGTTTTGTCTGTACGCTTTCGAGGACTCCACCGATTGAAGCGCAACGAAAAAGGACAGGAACGCTGCACCGCGTGCTATTGTTGCCAGTGGGTTTGCCCGGCTGACGCGATTCAAATCGTCGCAGCGGAGGTTCCGCCCGAGCGTCAATATCTACACCCCGAAGACAAATATGCGAAGACTTTTCAAGTCGACCTGTTGCGTTGTATTTTTTGCGGGCTGTGTGAAGAGGCGTGCCCCAAGGGAGCCATTTATCTTGACGGGGGTTTGCCGATGCCCGATGACAGCCGCGACAAATTGATTCTCGAAAAGGAACAAATGCTCGAACCCAAAGGCGGGCCTGCCATTGGCGAGCGGCTCTAAATTTTCATGAATTTCTCAAGGCTGAAAGCGCGCCTTCAAAAGAAGGCGATTGAAGTGCGCAAACGCATTCGTGAAAAGGGGAATGAGCGTATTACGTTTTTAGTCATTCCGCATAACGACAAGGCGATCGTGAATATGCAGCTTTCAAACTATGTTATAGCGCTCAGTATCTTCGCTCTTGTCTTTATTATTGTGGCTTCGATTCTCGCAGTTAATATGCAGAGTAATATTCAAGGGGAAGCAGATCAACTACAAGACCGCGACCGTGCGTTTGTGAATGAACGCGAACTCTATGTGCAGAAGTACCATGAAGTTGTCGTTGCACAAGAAATTTTTAAGAAGCAGTTCTTGTCGATGCTCAAACAAGCGAAGTTGCGCGATTCAGAAGCAGCGCTTTTTGTAAGTAGCGATGAGTTGCACGATACGGCTGTGCAACTCTTGGATGTCGAAGGCGAGGAGTACGTGCGGTCGCTGAGTTACAAGGAAAACAGAACGATTAAGTTTTTGAATTTCGATACAACGGTAAAAATTGCGCAAGGAGAAGTGCAGGAAGAAGGTTTTTATTTTTATCCCGAAGTTGCGCTTTACCGGCAGCTCAACCTCGATTTGAAACAAACCAACATAGCGGTTGCGATGTTGAGCCAGCTCTTGAAAGAGCGCGAGACCGTGCAGAAGGCGCTGCCTTATTACTGGCCGCTGGCTGGCGGTCATTTCACTTCGTTTTTTGGCGGTCGTATTTCTCCTTTTGGTAGTTCGCAAGACTACCATACCGGTGTTGATATTGCAAACGTGACGGGCACACCGATTTACGCGGCCGCCGACGGTAGCGTGATCCGCTGCGGATATAGCGGTGGTTATGGTTTGTCAGTCGAGATTTCACATCCTTACGGCTTTCAAACTCTCTATGGGCACATGAGTTCGCTTTTGACAACGTGCGGCAAATATGTGCGCAAGGGGCAGCAGATTGGTCGAGTCGGACAAACCGGCCGCGCGACGGGCCCTCACTTGCATTTTGAAGTGCGTATCTTGCAGCACCCCATCAATCCCATGCCCTACCTAACGAGTGGTTGACACGACGAGAGTTGTTCGTGCGCTAATTTCGCGATGAAAATTTCTGTTTGTATTATTGGTCTCAATGAAGAAAAAAACCTGACGGATTGTCTGCGTTCTGTAAAACCCATTGCAGACGAGATTATCTATGTCGATAGCCTGAGCAAGGACAAATCGTGCGCGATTGCGAAATCGTTTGGCGCGCGGGTTTTTAAGCAAAAGTTCTTGGGGCACGTGCAGCAGAAAAATTTCGCCGTCTCGAAGGCAAAGTTCGATTGGGTGCTCTCTTTAGACTGCGACGAGCGGTTGTCAAGCGAAGCTCTCGCGTCGATTGCTGCCGAGCGTGCGCGACGGTTGGCCGACTCTTCTGAAAAACAACCCACATCGTATGCGTTCAACCGGCTCACATTTTATATCTACCGTTGGATTAAACATTCGGGGTGGTACCCCGACAGAAAGATTCGGCTCTTCGACCGCCGCACCGCTTCGTGGGTGGGAGAAAACCCGCATGACAGAGTGGAAGACCGTTCGGGGAGAAGCATGCGCTTAAAAGGCGACATCTTGCATTATTCGTTCGCTTCGATTTCAGACCATCTCAAAACGATTGAGTCGTTTTCTGAGATTGCCGCGCACGAGGCTCTGCGCAAGGGGCGCAAGTCGGGACCTTTCACGATTATCTTTCGTTCGCTATGGGCGGGCATACGCAAAGTATTTTTTGAGTTCTCTTTTTTAGACGGTGTGGCAGGGCTCATCTTAACAGGGCTTTCCATGGCGGCAACGTGGAGCAAATACAGCAAGCTCTATATTTTGCAGCAACAGAAAGCCGACCCACTCTTCTTCGAGCGCAACAAGATTGTCATTCAAGATATTCCACGGAAAAAAGTGCCGCGTGCATTTTAGATACGTCACATTTGTCTGACATTTTTAGTTAATTAGTTTTCACTCTACAGAGCGTTAAAAAACAATCGCCTATGCGCTATGTGAAAATGGGAATGAAAACTCCTGCGAAAGGGACGTCTTATGTGCTTTATGAAATTGACGAGAACGAAACCATTGTGCGCATGTTGACACACGTTCCCGCAAGCGGAGAAATAAAACTCCACGATAATCTGAGCATGAAAATGCGTTTTCCACCCGACCGTGTGTCAGAAGCCGCGAAAGAAGAGTTTGAATATATTTGGGATATCGGAGACACCGCGCCACAAGCATGAAAATAGCCGCTTGGGTTCTGAAATCCGAACCCG
>CAUJII010000152.1 GCA_963205035.1 Spirochaetota bacterium | reverse complement strand
CCTCTACGCCGACCAGATTGAGTATTTTATTCGGAACATCCCGCAGCGTGAATGTGCAGCGATTAGTTTGCACACGCACAACGATAGAGGCTGTGGTGTCGCCGCCACGGAACTCGCGCTCTTGGCTGGGGCAGACCGCGTCGAAGGCACGCTCTTCGGTAATGGCGAGCGCACCGGGAACTGCGACCTCGTCACCGTTGCACTCAATATGCTCACGCAAGGAGTTAATCCCGAACTCGATTTTTCAGACATCAACCGTGTCGCAGAAATTTACGAACGCACAACGCGCATGCCCATCCATGAGAGGCACCCGTATGTGGGTGAATTAGTCTTCACCGCTTTTTCGGGTTCGCACCAAGACGCGATCAACAAAGGGCTTCAAAAACGCAAACTCAAGACACAGACCGGAGAGCGCATGGTGTGGGCGGTGCCATACTTGCCGATCGATCCGCACGACATTGGCCGTACATACGAGTCGATCATCCGCATCAATTCGCAGTCGGGTAAGGGCGGTGTCGCGTATGTCATGGAGCACGATTTCGGTTGCAAGCTCCCCAAGACCATGCACCCCGAATTTGCGCGTGTCGTGCAAACACTCGCTGAAGCGCAAGGCGGCGAAATCATGCCGCAAGAGATTTATACCGCATTTGAGAATGAATACTTGAAGCGCAAATCTCCTCTGTCTCTCGAGGGAATTCTGTCCATTGAAGAAAAACCTGACAGCGGCGCAGTTACACTGAAGTTGAAAATGCAATCCAATATTGTGGGATTGCTCAAGCCCAACGGAGAAGGTTATGAGGGGAAGGGAAATGGCCCACTCGATGCGGGACGCGATGCTATTCGCAAAGGCACGTCGGGAAAAATTGATTTTCAGATTAAGAATTATAGCGAGCATTCGCTCGGCGAAGGCTCGGATGCCCGTGCGATCGCGTACATCCAAATTGAGAAAGCAGACGGTGCTATGTTTTACGGGGTGGGGGTGAGTCCGAACATTTCACGCGCATCGATCGAGGCACTTTTCTCTGCCGTCAACCGTGCGTTTGCTATGGAGTTTAGGCTTAGAACTCGCTGATACGAGTTCGAAGCCACAAACTCTATGGCGCCAATTTAAGACCGATAATTCCCACGACGATTGCGAGGGCTGAAAGCATGCGCCAAAGCCCCGCCGAGTCGCCAAAGAACGCAATGCCCAAAAGCAGCGTGCCGACGGCACCGATGCCCGTCCACACAGCGTAAGCGGTGCCAATGGGGATGGATTTTTGTGCATACCAGAGGAAAACGCCGCTAAAGAGCATGCTCGCAATAGCTATGGAAATCCATAGCCAGCGCTGGCCCGTGGTATCGGCGAGCTTGAAACCCAAGGGCCAGCCGATTTCAAAAAGGCCTGCAATGAAGAGGAGGAGCCACGCCATGGTTCAGAGCGGTATCGTCTAAAACCCGCAACAGCGAGTCACTTTCTATAAAAAAAATGAGTCCACTGCGGCAAATTTTACGATACTATGGGTATGTTGCGCAGGATTTTCGGCAATATAATCCCCACCATCGATAGGCTGATTGAGAAAATACCGCCGCACATCCGCGACATTATTCTCAAGGCATCGCTCGCATTCGGTGCACTCATAGCGCTTTTTGTCATTATTGCGGGTATCAACAAGGGACTCAGCGACGCAAAGCCCGCAGGGTTCAAACTCATCGAAAACAACCGTGACCTTTTCTATCTACAAGAGATGCGCGAAGAATACGCAAAAAAGCGCAAGCTCGTTGAAGATATTGAAGTTGATCCATTGCAATTCCCTTCGCGTCAGAAAGCATCCGACGAGACGGCGTTCAAACCGATGGGCCGCGATACCATGGGGCATCTCATGGGTGAAAAAAATGAAATGCTCCAGCACGACGACCCTTTGCGCCCTAAGGAGAAGTCCCCCGGCTATTTGGGCGATAGCTACCAGATTCCGCGTTTGGCTCCAGACAAAAAGACGTTAGAAGACGGCGAAGTGCTTCTAAAGAAAGAAGATATCGGCAAGACGCCTCCTGCCGAAGCGCCGCGTGCGAATAGTATGTCGGAATTATCCCGTGAAAGTACGCCGAAACCTGCCTCTGGGAAGAAAGTAGCGGAACGCGATATTTTTGACGAAGGCGAAAAAACCGGACCGCGACCGGAGCGCGTTAGCGAAAAACCCATAGCACGGCCGAAAAAATCATCCAAGTTGGAATTTATCGACTGATGAAAAATTTTATCGGCAGCTTTATGTTGGCCTTTCTTGTGACATCTCTGGCGACCTCTCTGGTAACCTCTCTGGCGGCCTTACCAAAAAAACGGTACGACGAGAGAGGCAATCCCATTTCATCGAATGCCTCTGCAACCGCCGCTCCGCAAGTGACCACCACTGAATCGAAGGGGCAGGGGGCGACTCGGCCAACGCAAGTCAGTCCAGCTTCGAGTGCGGTTAATCCCACAACACCCGAGGCGACCTCACCGACAGAAGAAGCAGAGGGTGCAGAAGAAGCCGCGTTGGCGAACCCACTCACGAAAGTGTATCTCGAAAACGCACGCCTGTATTTGCGCTCAGAGCGGCTCGATAAGGCTCTTGAGTTCTTGAAAAAATCGCAAGAAGCGGGAGAGGATCCATTCTCTCAAGAGGCGCGGCTTTTGTCGCTCACGCTGCGCGCTGGTCGGGGCGACACAGACCTATTTCAAGAAGCCGACGCATTCGACGAAAAGCTCAAGAACCAGGCGCTCTTGCGTTTGGCGCGGGGTTACGATACGTGCATGCACCGCATGTCAAAGAAGCCGCATTGCGCGAGTGAGGCCGAAAGAATTTATGCGTACTTAAGCGAGCTTTCTCCGAGAAGCACCGAAGGTAAGCTGGCATCGTTAGCGTTGGGTCAACTCCTCTTGGATGCAGGCCGAGCCGAGGCAGCGCTTCCGCATCTCGTCTCTGTTTTGCAGAACGAAAAGAGAGCCCCACAGGGGCAGCGTCAAATCCCGTACGATCATGGTTGGATGCAACTGGCCAGACTTTACGAGCGGCCTTGGTATCACCGCGACGTGCATAAGGCGGTTCATGCGTACAAGCAGGTCTTGAAATACGCCGACAGTCCCTACACGGCCGAGGCCAAAGAACGCATCGAGTATTTGAAGCGCTTCGGCACGGGCGTCACTTTACCTTAACCTTCGACTTGACGGCCTGCTTCGCAAAAAGAGAGGTCGGTATGCGGCTCTCGAAGCGATTTTCTACTCCGATTTTACGGTACTTCCTTTTATTTGGAATTCTCTTCACCTCTGTGGGATCAATCCACGGACTCGAATTCTATTTGAATCGGCCGTTTATGTCGAACGAGACCCCCACGGCAACAATTTACGCTTCGGGTGATGGGCCGCTCTTCTTGAGGCTTTACCGAGTCGACGACGTGAATGGTTATTTAACGCAGCAGAGTAACATCCATACGGTAACAGAGAATAACAAGCGGATAATGCAGCCGGGATATTTTCTGTGGCGCAGCGTTGTTGAAAATATCGAACACTCGCTCTATTCGCTCGCTCGTCGGTACATGCGCGCCGATTACCGCGAGCGCTTGAGAGAAGCGTTGGGATTACAAAAGTATGCGTTCCCGTTTCGAGACCGCTTTCCCGAGGCGAACCTTTTTTCTCCGCTCAAATTACCTTTGGTGAGTGAGAAAACTCTGCAAGTCCACGCACGGTATTGGCAAGCTCTCAAGCACAATTTTGGAAAACTCGCGAACGGTTTTTACGTTGTCGAAGTCTCGCAAGGGCGGCACATCGCTCATTCTCCGCTGGTTGTTTCTGATATTGCGATGGTGACCAAAACCTCGCCGGAAAACATTTTAGTCTATGCAATCGACTTGAAGACGGGAGAACCTTTAGACGACGCGAGCGTGACGGTGCTCACGGGGAAAAAAAATAAACACGAAGAGCGTCTGACATTTCCGCTTGTCGGTGGCATTGCCTTTACTGACGACACCGGCTTTTTGAACGGAGCTGAAAAGACAGTCTATGTTCTAAAGCGTGGGAGCGACTATGCTTTTACCGACCTCTATGCGCTCGACGCTTCAAAAAAACTCTTTAGGGCCGCAGTCTACACCGATAGACCGCTTTACCGCATGGGCGATAAAGTCCAGGTTAGGGGTGTCTTTGTAAGACGGCAAGGAGCGGCCGCTCATGGAAAGGTGACTTATAGCGTTAAAAATCCGCAAAACGAAGTTGTTTTTTCGGGTTCGGGGCAGTTAAGTTCTGCGGGTTCTCTATCGTTTGAGTTTGCGACGAATAACCTGAAACCCGCTTACTACCGCATCGAGATGGCCTTGGAGAACGAAACCCACTCGGGGAGCTTCTTGATCGAGCAGTATAAAAAACCCGAGACAAGGGCGTCTTTCCGCAGCGAGAAGAGCGTCATCCTGAGCGGTGAAACCGGCGAAGTGCTCTTAAGCGCGTCGTATTATTCAGGCGAGGCGTTGGCACAGGCTCCAGCGGCAATCACTATCGAGCGAAGTCGCCTCTCTTACCCGTGGTGGTATGGCTTTGGTTCTGACGAGTATTACGGCTATGATTATTTTCCTTACCAATGGGAAACCGTCAAAGAGTTCAATACTACGTTAGACGCTCAAGGCCACATCAAAATCGCAGTACCGACAGATCAGCAGGCCCAGTTTGACTATACTTACCGAGTGCGTGCGAGTGTGTCAGCTAAGAACCGAGAAGAGACGCAAGCTGCGACCCGCTTCAAGGTCTACCGCTCGAAAGTAAATTTGAGGC
>CAUJII010000151.1 GCA_963205035.1 Spirochaetota bacterium | reverse complement strand
GTGGCGCGTGAAGGCCGCACTCTACCGCATCCTGTGGCAGCGAACAATCCACTCGGGGGAGTCGGTATCGCGGTTTGTCGACTTTGCGATTCGAGTCTACATGCCGCAGCTTGTCGAGCGTATGCTGCATAAGCCGCGGCGCGGGAGTGCGTTTTCTGCGCGGAGCTTCGGCTACTGGGCAAGACGCTTTGCGCGGCGTAGGAAAATTGCGGCCTTTTTCATTAACTACCAAAACGGCACCGAGAAAAATGCCGGCTGCGCGCTAAAAACCGGGCAAGAGGCGATTTACATCCCCGCTGCGGAGCTTTCGTACCCCGAGCTTGTCCACGCGCTACGCTATTGCGTGTAGCGAATCGCGACAAATCCAACAAAATCCGGTACGGTGAGACCGGAGGTGTGCTGAGCTGTCTGTTGCTTCACCGGGCATCGAGTCGCACCGCGTAATCTGTCTATTTTATCGGTGATGCCAGCCGGCTTTCTTCCAAAAATCGCTCGGTCGCAGCTCTCTCGTTATCCAAGAAATGCGCAATCGCACGCGCTGCGTCAGGGTTAAATAATACGTGGGAGCTATAAACAGGTCGAGCATCAAACCCGCGTTGGAATTTATGCTCCCCCTGAGCACCCGCTTCAAAGAGAGAAATTTTCTCTTCGATTGCATGCTCGATAAGACGGTAGAGGCAAAGCTCGAAGTGTAGGAACGGGTATTGCCGTTTAGCGCCCCAGTAGCGGCCGTAGAGATGGTCAGCCGAACGAAATGCCAGAGCCCCTGCGACCGGCTCGGGCCCTTCAAACGCCATCGTAAGGACAAGGCATTCGGGCATCGACCGCCAAAGAGCGAGAAACGTGTCGCAGTTGAGGTATGGCTCGCCCCACTTGCGCTCATACGTCTGGATATAAAATCTATACATCGCCAGCATGTGCTTTTCGCGGATGCCGCCGCCCGTGAGAGTAACTATGTCGAGCCCTAGTTCATTCACCTTACGGCGTTCTCGCAGTATATCTTTGCGGCGGTGCGACCGCAGACGCGCAAGGTAGTCTGCGAATGTATCGAAGCCAGAGTTCACCCAATGGTATTGGTGGGTGATACGCGGCATAAAAGAGAGGCCCGCGAGAGCCGTCTGCTCGGCTTGTGTTTCGCACAGAACATGCACGCCCGAAAGGCCCTCACTCCGGGCAAAATCGACCGCAGCGTTCGCCAGTGTAATAGTTATTACATTTTGCCCCGGTTCAGCGCATAAGAACCGCCTGCCCGTTGCGGGTGTAAAAGGCGCCGCCACGGTCAGCTTGGGGTAGTATTCGATCCCCGCATTGGCGTAGGCCTGCGCCCAACTCCAATCGAAGATATATTCCCCAAACGAATCCCATCTCCGAAACGCGGGGATTGCTCCCACAAGCGTGGCTTCCTCGTACGCCAAAAAAAGCGTAGGTTCCCAACTCGTACCGGCTCCGATACAGCCGGTTTTTTCGAGCGCGTCAAAGAATTCATGCCGCATGAACGGGTTTGTTGGTTCAACGAGTCTATTCCACTCGGTGGGATTTACCGCTTGGAACGAGTGCGCTATCTCAATGCGCATGAGTTTGCACGGCAAACGCTTCTTAAGCTGTCGAGGAGAGCCATTAGTTATCTTCGTGAATTTTTGATTCAGCAAGCTGCGCTTCGGCGTCGGCTTCGAGTCCGAGACCGGTGCTGCTAATTAAGGCCGCGAGCATTTCATAAGCGCCGATGAGTAAAATAATTTCAATTATTTTCCCCTGATCGAAATGCTCGGCCAAATCACGCCAAGCCGCGTCGCTCAAAGTTTTATTGGCGTGGATTTCGTCTGTCGCTCTAAGAAGCGCGGCGCGACGCGGCGACCACGCTGCGGCGGCAGCCCCTTCTGCGACAGCTTTTATCTCCGCCGGGGTTAATCCCTCTTTTTGCGCAATGATAACGTGTTGCCCCCACTCGTAACGGCAGCGGCAGTTCCATCCGACTCGCAAAATCACGATCTCAGTATCACTGCGTTCGAGAGAGCCGAACGGCATGAGGCGCGAGGCAAACTGTAGCCACTGCCAAAATAGGTGTTGGTGGTTGAGCAGCATGAGAAACACGTCGGGCACCGCATCGGTACCGGTGCGCTCTTTGCCGAATTTTCCAGCGCCCCACATGAGCGCGCGCATCGGCCAACTCATCTTGTCGACAGAAAGCGGGGCGATTTTAGGCGTCGACCACGGTAGCCAACCTTCGGGCGGAGCGAGTTGCTTGTCGATCGGCGTCATGCGATGCCTTTCTTTTTTTGGTTATCCATGACACCGTTCATGACACGGTTCATGATGCGCATCACGATTTCATACGGCAGTGAAAATTTATTTTGAAACCAGTGACCGATTGCAATGTCGGGCGAAGTAAAGACCATGTATTCGTTTTTGCGGATGCCCTTGAGAATTGCTTCGGCCGCCTGTTCTGGAGTGACGGCGCGTTTGGCAAACCCCTCGCGTAGCGCAGTAAATTCGGGATCTGTGGTGTCGATGCCCGCGACTTGAATCGTATTCACGAGACCCGAATCGACGCCACCGGGACAGACAAGGCTCACGCCGATCTTATGCCGCTCGAGATCGAAACGTAGCACTTCGGAAATACCACGCAAGCCAAACTTACTCGCGCTGTACGCGGCATGCCACGGCAGGCCAAAGAGGCCCGCAGCCGAGGAGACGTTCACAAGGTGCCCCCCTTTTTTCGCTGCGATCATCGATGGAATAAAACATTCGATAACATGCACGGGGCCCATGAGGTTGATGTCGATGACACGCCGCCACTGCTCGTGCGTCATATTCTCGACTGTACCCCAGATGGCGATGCCGGCGATATTCATGATCACGTCGAGGCTTTCGTGCGCGGCGTGGATTTCGCCGGCCCAGGCTCTAACGATCTCATATTGGGAAATATCGAACGCTTTTACGGCGTGTACTACCGCACCCAAGTGCGAACATTCGTCGGCAACAGCCTTGAGTTGCGGCTCGTTGATATCTGTCAAAAAAAGCTCTGCTCGCTCGCACGCTGCGAGTAGAGCCGTCGCTTTACCGATGCCGCTCGCCGCGCCGGTGATGAGACATTTTTTACCATGCAAGTTTTTGATAGGCATAGTGCAAAGCGATCATCACGGCGCACGCGGTCAAGTGCGAAGCACCCAGGAGCCTGCGCGGGGCACAAGACGGTAACGCCTTAGCGCGCGTTGCCATCTTTGATTCGATGAAGTCGCACTTCGAGTTTGAACGCGCCGACCTTCGCCACACTCCTTGACGGGGTGTCTCGCATGGCTTGTCTTACGCATGGCAAAACTCTATTACGATCAAGATTGTGATCTCTCTCAACTCAAAGGTCTCACCGTCGCGGTGATTGGCTACGGCTCTCAAGGGCGCGGGCAAGCGCAAAATATGCTCGATTCAGGGCTCAAGGTCGTCATCGGCCTTAAACCCACATCGGCGTCTGTCGCAGAAGCAAAGGCCGACGGCTTTGAAGTCCTCGACGTGGCGAAGGCGTCCGAGCGCGCAGACATCATCCAGATCCTCACACCCGACCAAACACAAAAAGAAATTTTCGACAAAGAAATTGCGCCGCATCTGAAGGCGGGTAACGCGCTTGTTTTCTCGCACGGTTTCAATATTCACTTTGACGAAATCGTCGCCCCCAAAGATGTCGACGTTTACATGGTCGCTCCCAAAGGCCCGGGGTTTCTTGTGCGGCGCGTTTACACCGAAGGCGGCGGAGTTCCCTGCCTCATTGCAGTCCATCAAGACGCGACAGGTAAAGCGCATGCGCGTGCTTTAGCACATGCAAGTGCTGTCGGTGGAGGTCGTGCAGGAATTCTCGAAACGACGTTCAAAGAAGAAACGGAAACCGACTTGTTCGGCGAACAAGCCGTTCTCTGCGGAGGCATCAGTCACCTAATTCAAGCAGGCTTTGAAACACTCACCGAAGCGGG
>CAUJII010000150.1 GCA_963205035.1 Spirochaetota bacterium | reverse complement strand
GCAATATCTGCGCTCTTGTCTCGGTCTTGTTTGAGCGCATAAAGCTCCATCAAAAGTTTTTTATCATAGACAGTATTATCTTTCTTGATGGAAATCAAAAGCTTCAGAATTTCTATTTGTCTGCTAATTAGTCCGCGAGCCGCCGACAGCGCGGAAAGTTCGCGCAAGAAAACCGGGTCATCTTGGTAAAAACGAAAAATCTGTTCGTAAAGCGTCGAGGACTCCTCCAGCATATCGCGCTTTTTGACATACCTCGCAAGGCTGAGTAACCGCGCCGCGTCTTCAGGAGTAATATTAGGCAGCGACTTCGCATCGACCTGCAGAGTCTGCGCCAAATTACCCACATCGCGCAAAATATTTTTATCGGCAAGATAGAGCGCACACGTATTTTGTGCCTTGACCCAGCCATTCAATACCACAAGCGAAGAGCTTTCAGAATAAATCCCTAAGCTGTGCTCGTCAAAAACATAAACTGCATTTTCACGCCGAAAAAGACAGTTGTAATCGAGACGCGCAATAAGGCTCGCAGGACCTGTGTCGATAGGTTGAATCGTGCCGTCTTGCCAAGCTGCATCCGCCAAAAGTTCCTTGGGGAGCATATTCGTATAAACCGTCTTTTTTGTATTTTTTTGTAGTTCGATAATCGCCATGAGAAGCGCTGTGTTCGGTAGCATCGCCTTATGCAAGTGAGTGCCAGGAGGTTTGTAAAACTCACGAGTCACCGAGTGCGTAAACTTCCATTGAACCGCAAAAACCCACGAGAAAAACGCGAGCGCAAAGAGTGCGGTGATTGTCTTTCGCCAGTTCTTGGCAATGTAGAAGATGACTCCCAACAAAATTATCAAGATGAGAAACCCTAACAAAAGCTGCATCCACTCGGAGGCGATGTAATACGCTACAATCGCCGCAAAAAGTGCAAACGCCGCAATTTTCTTCTCGCGCGCAAGGTACACTTCGTGCGAACGCGAAAAATAGACGGCCTCCCAAAGCGCGAGAAGTAGATACGCGAGAGCCCCCCAAAAATTGTAATGCAGGACGTTGAAGAGTGCGGCGAGCAGAACAAAAATTAGCGGTAAGACAAAAAGTCCGTTTTGTATGCTGAGCCGCCTCACGCGAAAAAGACGCATCACATGCGGAAGGCTGAACCCGAAAACGGCCACGACGATGATTGCGATGAGATTATTCCGGTTGTGCCCTAAAATAGCATGGAACGCTTGCGCTAAAAAAAGATAACGCAAGAGGTTCACAAGCTGCCTCAAGAAAATCAGCCTCTCGTACTCAATTTCGATCGTGATTTTTCTCTGAAGGCGCGCGGCGAGAACCGCGCTCACTGTAAGCGCCGGCAATACATAAACCGAGAAAGCGACCTTACCCATGAAAAATGCGGCAACGGCGCCCAAAAGCAAAAAGAGGCGAACGCTCTGAAAAACGAGCATGTGCCGTGAAAACTCCACCCAAAGGAGGAGCGCACAAAAGAGAAGAGGCAATGGGTATAAAAGCAACGCTCTTTCAAAACCAATAAATGCGTACGCTGCAACGAGTCCGAAGGCAAAGAGAATTGCGAGGAGAAATCCAACGATGACTGTCTTGAAACTACGCTCGTCTGGAGGTTTCCTGAGCGCCGCCGCAACGAAGGCGATTGAAAAAACCAAGAGTGCCATCTGCGACAAATGCACAGCACCGCGCAAGATGGGGTAAAATGTATCGAGGAGGAAGCGAAAGAAGAGGATAAATGTCAATCCCCACAAAAATGCGCTCAGGCGAAAAAAAATCAAGGTGGGGTTTAACTTGCGAAACCACACCTTCATCGTCTATTTATCCGTCGCAAGGTTAAAACGCGTCACCCCCGCCTTGTTGAGTTCGTCCATGACAGAGATGACCACTTGATAAGAGGATCTCTTATCGCCCCGAATAATCACTTGGTCTTTTTCTTTATCTTTCACAAGACTCGAAACTGTCTTACCCAATTCTTTGAGGGGTACATTCTGGTCGTTTACGAAAATTTGGTTGTCTTGGTTGATGACTACCATAAGCGGCTGAGTCTCTGCTGCTTGCGACGTGTCTGACTTAGGTAGTTCGATGCGGATGGCTGGATTATTCGCCAAAGTCGCATTCATGAGAAAATATGTTACGAGTAAGAAGAGAATATCGACAAACGGCGCGAGTTCGATTCCCGTGCGCAGTTGCAGACGTTTTCGCGAACGCAGAAACATCCTACACCAGCTCTTTAATCGTCTGTTCGACCAGAAGCTCGCATTCGTCCATGAGCAAGTTGGTGCGCTTGACATAGAGGTTGAAAAAGACAAGCGCGGGAATTGCAATCATGAGCCCCAACGTCGTCGTGATGAGCGCTTCGTGGATGCCGATCGTCAAGTGCTGCGCACGCTGCGTCGTCTGAGCGAAAGCCGCAAACGCTTTAATCATTCCCGTGACAGTGCCCAAGAGGCCCAACATCGGCGCGAGCGTCGTCGAAGTGCCCAAGAAAGACGTGAAGCGTTCTAAAGTATATTGTTCGTCAATAATAACCTCGCGCGCAAACCCGTTGATATCAGGATAGGCGTCCTTGCCTTCTAAGATGCGCTTAATCGCACGGAACGCGGGGTGCAACTTACCGTCGCAGTATGCTTTCGCTTCGTCGTATTTCTTCTGTGCTATGAGCTGGATCAGATTGCGGCCTTCTTCTGTGACGAGAGGAAGATTGGCGCGGAAGAGGATGTATCCCCTTTCGAGAACAATCGTCAGCATGATAATCGAAACTAATATCAAGATGGCTGAAATAAGCGAGCTGGGGAGAGTCCCTATACCCTGTGCAAGGTATGAGTTGAAATTCTGCATACAAGCAAACCCGATAAAGAAAATGCGGTGTCAATCCATCCACTACCCCCAGCGTGGGCTTGGCGCAGAAAAAATTGTACCAATGAGTTCCGGCACAGGCTCTACCCCAACGAATGGATAAAGTCTCGAATGTACGAAAGATTCTGCCGCTTGAGTGCAGAGACTAAGAGTATCTCAAAAAATTCGTCGCGCTTCTTATACTCTTGAATGAGCTTACTCTTCTGCGATTGGTTGAGTTGATCGCCTTTATTCAGGCACAAGATGAGCGGAGTTTTTCGCTCCCTCGCAATGCGCGCAATTTCCAACTCCTCTTCCGCAAGTACCCTGCGTGAGTCCATCGCAAGAAAAAGCCCCCGGACAGGGCGGCCTGACTTCAAATAGTCTAAGAGCATAGCGCTAAACCGGGCTCTAAAAACACGCGAGCTCTGCGCATATCCATAACCTGGAAAATCGACAAGCGAAACGTTTCTTTCGGGTCCTATGCGATAAAAAAACATGAGACGGGTCTTTCCGGGCCGCGCAGAAACCTGCGGAGGGTTGGGCGAATTGAGCAACGATTTCAAGAGCGAAGACTTTCCACTATTTGATCGGCCAATAAACGCCACCTCTGCCGAACTCGGGGGCAGCTCTTTGACCTCCCCGAATTTTCCTTCGAGATGCGCCTTTAGCCTTTTCGCATCGGAGAAAATATTCTTGTCGGTAATCATGACCGAGGCTGTGGTATTTTTTTTGTCTTACGGAACTTCAAGTAGTCTTGCAGAATGAGCGCATGGTCAAAAACCAGAGGAGGGAATTTTTCTTTGATACTAAAAATTCTGACGCTCTTTGCATCGTCCTGAGCCACGAGTTCTCCTTTGCCCGTCGCAATATAAACTGTCGAGACGGTGTGCTGGCGTGGGTCGCGATCGGGAGAAGAGTAACAATAAAGAAGGCTCTTGAGCTCGACGTCGAGGTTTGTTTCTTCCTTTGCCTCGCGGCGCGCAGCGTGCTCCAGACTCTCTCCATAATCGACGAAGCCACCGGGGATTGCCCAACCTAAAGGAGCATTGTTTCTTTCGATGAGAACGATCCCCCCTCGGTATTCAATAATAATGTCCACTGTCGGGATGGGGTTTCGGTACCGCGTTTTCGCAGCAGACCTCAATCCAAAAATTTCAGAGAGCTTACGGATGCGCAACCACCTTCGAGGGTAGAAGTCTCACCCAAATTTTGAAACGGCCCTTCGTGTCTTCATGGCACTCCAAACCCGACTCTTTGAGCTTGAGTTTGAATTTATACCGTTCCAAGTTCAAAATCTTGTGCGCATTCTCACTGCGCGCATCTCGTAGCTTTTCCATCGTTCTCTCATAATGAGTATCGACTTTCAAAGTTGTCGAAATTGAACAACCGGGAAAACATTATGTCTCCACAACAACACGAAAAATTCAAGTTGGAGAAATCAACTTACGAGTTTAGTGGGAACTCAATCCTTGGCGACGAGACTTACGAAAACGCAGCAAGCGATGCACCGCGCTTAAAGAAACGACCCACACGTTCTTCGACTTTGGCGTCTTCAACCAACACACCCGCGTGGTGGTGCTTGGCGCGTGCATCGATAATGAGGCTACCTCGGCAACCCCAGTGCTTGAACTCGACAAAGCTATCGACGCCAAAAATATCGCGTGCAGGGTCCGAGCGTGTGAAAGTCACCCAAAGAAAATTCTCAACACTCCGTGCCGCGAACTCTGCGTCGTCGCAAAGCACGATAAGCAAAACACCCCTATCGAAAAGATTACGCGCTGCGGAAGTGATGGAGCGCATTTCAAACTCCACGCTCTTTGCATCGCGGTAGGGAGTCGTGCGCACAGCAAGAACTCCCGGAAGCGCAAGTCTGACATCTCTAAAAACATAGCGCGAGACTTGTTTGGAATCGATCTCACGCAAAAGCTCGCGTTTTCTATCTCCATACGCCGCGACGACAAGCTTTGACCCCTCGTTGAGGCTCCCCCCCGAATAATCGAGGGTATCCATCGTCGTGCGTGTTTGGAAATGCAAATCGCGGGTCCAATCGACGCGCTCCAAGAGATGACACAGGAATGCCTTCACATCGTAAATCGACGGCACTCCCCCACCGTCATCGGCTGTAATGAAAAGATATTTCGCCAACGACATTTGGTTAAA
>CAUJII010000149.1 GCA_963205035.1 Spirochaetota bacterium | reverse complement strand
CGATGCGAAAAGACGATTTTTTCTGCGAAAAGAACACGCGGTGCTAGAAAAAACAGCAAATCAGCGCGAATTCTAATAACACGTCGAGCGAATCGGAACGATTTGCGGGAGAATTTGCGCTGATTAGCGTGGGCTTGGCGCAGAAAAAATTGTACCAATGAGTTCCCGCACAGGCTCTTAGGAGTTTAGATTTAGATCTCGTCGCAGCCCCACAAAACAACTGATAATGATTCTCAATATGAATAGCTCTTACAGAATGTCCTACCGTTATGAACAACGTGATGACAAAAGCAGCCCTCTTGGGCGATGTCTGGGTTCTGTGGGTTCTTCTCGCTGCGAGCGTACTCTCGGTCGCTGTCATGGTTGACCGTTGGCTATACTTCCGCCGGACGAAACTCGACTTTGCAGAGTTCTTTGAGGGCCTCAAGAATCGTCTGGATAAAAAAGAGTATGCGGACGCTAGCCGCTACGCTCGCTCCTTCGAGGCAATCGAAAGCCGCGTCACCCAAGCTGGTCTCGATGTTTTTGCGAAAGGACCGCGTTCTGTCGAAGAAGCCATGAAATCTTCTCTCCTTATAGAGCGTTCTGCGTACGAACGCAATCTTATTATTCTCTCTACTCTTGGAAATAACGCTCCATTTATCGGTCTTTTGGGTACGGTGCTGGGCGTCATCAAAGCGTTCAACGATTTGGGAGTCCAAGGCAGTTCCGGTGTTTCTGTCGTTATGGCGGGCATTTCGTCCGCTCTCATCGCGACGGCGTTTGGCATCCTTTTGGCAATCCCGGCGGTGATCGCGAATAACTATTTCCATACGCGGCTCAAGAAGTCCATGACCCAGACGCAAAGCCTTATCCATCTTCTCCAAGTGTACTTGAACGAAGAGAATACGGCGGATTTATCCCGAACACAAAAATCGGTTACTGAAGGTGCGGCATGACGCAAGAAACCGCAGAAGACGGCGTCGTTACCGGAATCAACGTCACCCCGCTCGTGGACATTACGCTGGTGCTTCTTATCATCTTTATGGTGACTGCGCACTTTGTAAACGACTCGGCGCTTAAGGTGCAACTCCCCAAAGCCGCCGCAACCGAAGCCATAGCGACGCCTGCTCTGACCTTAACCGTTGCAAAAGACGGTGCGATGCAACTCATGGGGCAAAAAGTCGACCGTGCGGCTCTTAAGGCAATCCTTATCCGTGAAAGTGCGGCCAACCCCGCGACACGCGTCATCGTCGCAGCAGACGAAGGTTTGGTCTACCGTGATATTATCTCTATTTTAGATACTGTGAAAGAATCGGGTGTGGCGCGCGTCGCCCTCTCGGCGGAGAAAAAATGAGTACACTCCTTGCAAAACTGACCTCGGTGGGACTTTTAGCATCGGTCGCGATCCATGCGTCAGCCGGAACAACTTTCTGGCTGTGGACAAAATTCGGCGGCGAGGGTGCTGTGCAAGAGTTTGAACTCGCGACACATTCACAGAAAAGCCGTCCATCCACAGGAAAGAAAATTAGCGTCGAAGATGAAGAATGGTTTCTCGTCGCCAAGAAGCGCAATGCGGCCCAACCAACCAAACCCGAAAAGATTCAAGAAGAAGGCTGCAAAGGGGTATGCGATGAAAAAGGCGAAGGAGACTTTGTCGCCGCCAGCGACGCTTACCGCAAGCCGCGTTGGGTCGGTAACTTTATTACTCCCGCAGACTACCCTGCCATAGCGCGCGAGCAAGGTAAGGACGGGCGCGTCGTCTTAAGCGTCATCATCAACGAAGACGGGCGGGTGCGTTCTGTTCAATTGATTCAAGGAAGCTACGCTGCGCTAAACGACGTGGCGCTTGCAAAAGTGAGAGGCGCCGTTTTTTCCCCTGCTTACGACAACGATGGGAATGCAGTCGCATGCAAAGTCCGCCTGCCGATCCGTTTTGAACTGCGTTCGTAGCTGATTCACTAAGCGAGTAACTAAGCGAATAACTATCCACAAACGATAACAAGAGTAAAAGGAGTTAATGAGAATGAGATTCAATTTCAAACAAGGTCTGCTATGGATTTCCATAGCTATGACGGGCATGCTGGCAGCACAAGGAGCTAAGGCACCCAAGAAACCTGCCCCGAAAACCGAAAAAGCGGCCGCTACAGCACCCGCCGAAACAGGAAAACCCATCGGAATGCCCGCTTCAGAACCCGAACGCGTCGCCGAACTCGACGAAGTTGTTGTGCAAGCCAATTCGCGCGTCATGGGGTCGAAGACCGATGTCCCCATCCACGACACGCCGGCGTCTATCGCAGTCATTCCCAAAGAGATTATCGAAGAGCAGCAATCAGTCGACATGAACCAGATGGCGAAGAACGTGAGCGGTCTCACGACGACGCTCGCGGGCGGCTATGGGTTTTCAGATAGCTTCATGCTGCGCGGGCTCAATATGCGTTTTATGCGCAACGGCCTTCCCGATGGAAACACGTGGAACGGCTACATGCGCACGAACACCGATGTCGAATCAGTCGAAGTTTTGAAAGGGCCGGGGTCGGCAATTTATGGTCGGTCAGAACCGGGAGGGATTGTCAACATCACGACGAAGCCGCCTCGCGATACGCTCGGTGGTTCGTTTGAAATGATGGGCGGCTACTGGGGGACTTACCGCGGTGTTTTAGATATCGGTGGCCCTTTGGGAACGCCTGACCTACCCGCGCGTCTCAACGCATCGTATTATCACACCGACGGTTACCGGGGGCTTTATCGCACGATTGGCGAATTTCTGCCCACCTTCACTTGGAAGATTAACGAGAAACATTCGGTTACTGTCGACTACGATTACCGCTACAGCAAAGCGCGCCCCGATAATTACGGCATCCTCTTCGGTGCGGACCACAAACTCCTTTCAGTGAGTTCCTCGAACACATACTACTCTCCCTTTAATAAGGCGGAGCAACAAATCCACCGCATCGCTGTCTCGCATGAGGCGTATTTCTCCCCCAAGCTCAAGTGGCGCAACGCCGTTATCTATGACAACCGCGACCTCTATCTTATGCGGAACGCGGGCGGTGCAGTCGATGCGACAAATACCAAGATGGTGAGCCGTAGCGCGCGCGAGCAAGACGACAAGTCACAAGACTTCTT
>CAUJII010000148.1 GCA_963205035.1 Spirochaetota bacterium | reverse complement strand
ACCCAAATCTGTGCGCAATAGAGCAAGGGTCACACCCGTTCCCATCCCGAACACGGAAGTTAAGACTTGCATCGCCAATGGTACTCGGTTCTTCGGAGCCCGGGAGAGTAGGTCGCGCACAGGTTTGGGTTGTCGTGCTTTGGGGGAGAGGGTTCGCTCTTGAATTTCAGACAGATATGGTGAGCCGATCTTTCTGTCATCCGTCCTCTGACTACTGTCCTCCGTCCCGTACAAAGCTCTCTTGAATGCTGTTCTCAATGGCGCGTGGGGAACGCACCGTGCGCACACGACGCATTGCCTCGTCTGCACTGAGATGAGCAAACGCTCTTAAATAGAGCGCAGCTATAACGCCGGTGCGTCCCAAGCCGCCGACGCAATGCAAGACGACGCGTTCGTTTTGCATTGTATGCGCATGAATGAATTCCAAAATTTCCGATACTTGCTTTTCGGTCGGTATCCCCTGGTCTTTGATAGGCGAGTGTAGGACTTCGATTGAAGCGTCTTGATATTTCTCGATGAGAGAGAGGACTCCATAATCTTCAAATTCACGGCTTGTAATGAGGACAACAACGGCGCGCACCTCGGCTTTCTTGAGTTCTGCAATATCCTGGTCGAGATCACGGCCACGGTCTTGTCTTCCGGGCAAGATGGTCATTCCAATGAGCCCTTTTTCATCTGAATGGCCGCTGGTGTCCATGAAATTGATACGTAGGCGCACGCCTTGCGTGAGTGTTTCGCGTACGCGGGCCAGTGCCTTCGCCCCTGCATAGAGCGCCCACTTTCTCTGCCAAACATTGCACTCGTCGAAAGAAAGGGTATGCATAGCATAGCGCAGGGCTGCGACAAAAAACTGGTAGGGATCGCGATCGAGCTCTATAATGCGTCCATAGAGGCTGCGCAGGTATCGAATTACTTCGAGAGATTTTTTGAAGTGTATATCTTGAGCCAGCTCGTTCGGAATGCTCTTGAGAGGCGCCGCGAGGTCGTGGATGTCAAAGAGCCAATCGGTTGCAGATGTTGCAAGCAGAAGGTCGCTGGAGTTTTCAATCTTGGTGAAGATAAAGAGAATATCGTTTTCGAGTTTGATGAGGTCTTTTAGCGCATGGCCTCGGTGCGTATGGAAAAAATCGATGAGCCACACATTTTGCGCTTCATCGATGATGATATTCGCGCCGTTGAGATCCCCGTGCAACCAAGAGACATACCTCAGCGTTGCGGTCTGCTCTTTTAAGTGCTGTAAATCCCTCTCATAGAAAAGGGAAACATTCTCGACGACAATCCCATCGTGAATTTTGAGCGAACCATCTGGCAGCACTTCGGCGAGTTCGGAAGTTTTTTGTCGCACCGAGTCGGCATATTTAGATTGAAAGTCGTAGTATTCGAGAAGGTTCAAATTTTCTTGAATTGCCGCGTCGTAGAATTTCCCGAGTTGGCGCGTGAAGACTGTTTCAAGGACTTTCTTGAGCGTCTCGACATCGTCTGTTTCAGAAAATATTTTTTGGAAAGTCTTAACCTTGCCGTCGGTCATTGCAGCGTAACGGTATTTAATTCCGCCGCGCTCTGCGAACTCTGCAAAGTCGACAATCGCCGGGGCGCTGTTGCCGAGAACTTCTTGCACGCGCTCGAAAGCCGCGCGCTCGCGTGCGATCGGATCGCGTGCCCCTATTTTGACGACGGTCGGTGCCGTTGCCTGGCCATAACCATCGCGGGTCTGCGCTTTCAAAACGACGTTCCCGCTAAAGCCACCGTCGAGGCAGACGAATGCCGTTGATTTGGAATCGCGGTAAAGGTAGTGTAGAATTTGATTGTCTGCGTCTTGCAGAGTGTACGGAATATTAAAAGTAAACGTGCTGCTTTCAAGAAAATTTCTCTGCTCCCGCTTGGGGTCTCCCGAAGCATGCGAAGAGCCGCCTAAATGCTCTGCGAAAGTGGCGACAGAGTCAAAAACTTTTATACCCAGAATTCTCTTGAGATGGTCGAGCGCAATAAAATGTGCGCTACGCGACGAACTTGCAGTCAACGCACTGCAGAGCGCGAGTTCGATTGTGGGATAGCGGGTTAAGAGTTCATACGCCAAAAAAGTAATCTTCGCTTCTGTCCACACGCCGATGAGGCCTACCTTTATTGGAGCTTCTGTATATTTTTCGAGAAGCTCTTTCAGGTTTGTCTCATGGAAATCGTTGAGTCCCGACGCGTCTACAATCGAGTGGTCGCGCCCCTTTTTAATTTGGGATTCAAAAACAAATTTCGCGCCTTCAGAATTCTTGAGGCAATGCTTGCCAAATTGTGCGAGGTGGTGTTTTTCTTCTGGGTTGGTCTCGTCATGCCAGTCGCGGATATGGATGATTTTCAAATCGTTCTCGTGCTGTGCATAAGCCCAGCGAATAATTTGCGCGACGGGCCCTTCGTCTGCGCGTTCTCCGAGAAGACGATTCGCTTCGCTATAACCGATATGCAAGAAATTCGGTAGCGGGTCGTATTTGTCGAGGAGGCGGACAAAGTCGTTTTGTAGACATTGAGTAATAAGAATTGATTCCATAAAACTTCGTGATGCGTCTGTTGCGCGAAAGAACGCATCTCTCTCGGATACCTCTGACGTAAAGTGGGATTTATCCCGCGAGCCTGTGCGGGAACTCGTGCAAACGATGCGAAATGACAATTTTTTCTGCGAAAAGAACACGCGTTGCTATAAAAAATAGCAAATCAGCGCGAATTCTAATAACATGTCGAGCGAATCGGAACGATTGCCCTCGGCCAAAGCGCCGCCGGCCTCGCGGCGATGCACGCCGCTTTGGCGGGAGAATTTGCGCTGATTAGGGTGGGCTTGGCGCAGAAAAAATTGTACCAATGAGTTCCCGCACAGGCTCCCACGCCCGCGCAATATTTTCTTGTTTACCAACGCACGCCTCTGTGCAATCCGGGTGGAATGAAAGTTGCGGAGTCGATTAGAATAACAACCCTGTTTCTTGCATTGCAGATTTTCTTGCCGCAGGATATCCACGCGGCACCTCCACCTGTACAAAAATTTGATTTCAAGGCAAGCGAGTCAAAAATTCTTCCGGGTAATTCGGGAGAAAAACAGAAAGCCTTCAATTGCTCCGGTGTTATCCAGAAAGACGATCGCATCGGCAGCGTGGCAGTCGTGGCGCTATTTTCTCAAAACGCCTGCTACACCGATGGCAACTATAACAATCGAGAATACCCGATGGAGTGGGGAATTGTCACCTCAAAGGATGGCTCAACCAAATTCCCTGCGGTCCGCGTATTTCCACCGAAAAAGCGCGCAGTCCATTTTCTCGCGTCGACTCACGTCCTCTACTACGAATCGGGCGAAGACCAAGACGTCTTTGGCTTTGAAGGCGGATTGCTCACGAAGGTGACGAGTACAATTGCGGCGACCGACGGCTTTCGCAAGGCTGATTCGCTTGTTGTGAGCTTTCTCGATCAACCCCGCGTTTATGTTTTTGTTCCTAAACGTATGGAGTATTCACCGTACCACAAAAATAGTAAAGACAGCGAGTCGGGCCGTATTTTTGAAGACGGTAACTATAGCGTCGACAAATACCGTTTTTCCGTTTCTGGAAAAATCTTCGATACGGTTCGTGATTTCAATTTTGGGCCGGAGTCTGGGCAGGCGATCTATGGGCAAAACCGCACGTTTTTCTTGAATGCAACAAAGAAGGGATTTAACGTCGTTTGGCAAGACCGTGCAAACGACCAAGTCTATTTGAGTCAATTCGATCCTACGTTGAAAAACTTCCAACAAAAAAAATTAACTTCGCTCCCCAAGTATATGCTGGCAGCCGCGACGAGCGACGAAAAGGGGAATAGTTACTACATCCTCATTGAAAAGGATAGTGGAGCTTCGCCACCACGGACGCGCCGTGCCGCAGCGTTCAAAACCAGCGGGGACGGAAAAAATCTCAAGAAAGTAACTCTCGATACGTCTGCGAATGGACTCAACATCACGAGTTTCGGCGACAATTTTATCTGCTCGATGGCTTATTCCAACGGAAAAGTGGGAACGATTATTTCGCGTCAGATGCACCGCGCTGGGGACGGCGGATACCATCAAGGAGCGATTGCCGTTGTTTTCGACGCAGAGAACCTGAAGCTCCTCAATAACACAGGGCAAACTTCCGGCCACTCGTTTGGAAACGCAATGGCTGTCGACAGCGATGGAAAGTTCCTTGCAATCGACTTGGGCGACAACTACCCTCGGGGCGTTACCCTCCACCGCTTCGACGAAAAGGGTCGAGCAGGAAGGCTCTTATATTCGGTAAAGACAGCGCACGCCTCGAGCCCTCGGGGTACTTACCCTGTCTATAAAGAGATTAGCGGCGGCGGCAAGACTTTCTACAAATGGTCGAACGATAATCATACGTATTCAGAGATTGGAGGCGTTGAAGAGGCCGCGGATCGGATTCTTATTTTTTTTGCGGGTGAGCCGGACAGCGAGGGAAAATCGTTAAACAACAGCCGTATCGGTGCAAACCTCAACGATGCGCGTAATCTGGGGATGGTTATCGTAAAGAAGGACTTCACTCAAGGCGACGCAATCTTGTCGCAAGGGGTCAACGAAACGGGCGGATTTTACACATTCCTCGGCACTTACTCGCCTCAAGAAAACAAGGGAATTCATTGGCTTACGCGCTATGAAAACAAGGCACTGCACAATGTCTCGCGTGTAAAAACGGCTTCCGTCGGCACCGACCGCATTTTTATTCTCCATGAAATTTGGGCCGCGAATAGTTACTCCTCGACACAACTGACGCTTCTTCAGGCTTCGACCGGGCAAGTGATCAAAAGTGTCAACATTGGGCCGACGCTGCAGTTGGGCTGGCACGACGACCTCATTGTAAGAGACGGCGTCGTATACACCGCCACCGGTAACGCCACCGACGGCAAGATAGAGATTGTCGCAATTTCTGTGAAGTAGTTTCTCAACCACAAGGAATTTGAATTATGGTCGTTCGTATGATGGAGAATTTTTTGGAGTTGGATGCATGGCTTTCCGCGTTGATTTTCGCGGGGCTCATGGTGCTGACATACGTCGTCGGCGCACGGTTTCGGCGCGACAAGAATGCCGAAGACCCGAACACTTCGACGCGAACTGAAGACGCAGCGCTTGCATTATTCGGGCTCTTGCTCGCTTTTTCGTTTTCCGGCGCGGCAGATAGATACTCCTCGCGCAAGGCGCACGTTCTAAACGACGCTATTGCAATCGGCGACTTCGCAACGACTTCGGCGATGCTCAAAAATCCGGAACGCAAAGAAATCCTGACCGAGCTGTCCCACTACGCAGAACAGCGACTGCGATTTGCGCATACTCGGTTCGATAACGAAACGATGCAACCCCTCATCGACGAAGGCAGGGCATCGCACAGCCGAATGGCCGAGCTGGTCCACCGCGCTATCCGCACGAATAACACCCCCTCGATACATCCTCCGCTTATGAACGGCCTCAACGGAGTTACGAAAGCGCACGACGAGCGTCTCTATACGGTGAGGAGTCAGGTTCCGGTAACCATCATTTTGATGCTCATTATCCTGGGGGTGTTTACCTCTTTTACGATGGGCCGGCTCAGCAGACGACAGAAGACCGCTATCCAAGAAGTCCCGAAGATTACGACGTACATCCTGCTTATCTCGCTGGTTTTTGCCGTAACGATTGATTTGCAGCAGCCCCGGCGCGGGATCATGCGCGTTTCGCAAGCTCCCATGGAAGATACGTTGGCATCGCTCAGGCAGATGGTTAAATAGTTAGTCGCAAAGTGCGCCCCCCACAAATCCATTTTCTTCTCGACGGCTTCTTTGCAACTT
>CAUJII010000147.1 GCA_963205035.1 Spirochaetota bacterium | reverse complement strand
TTGAGTTCCTGTACTCCTCGGGTTTGCGCATCAGCGAAGCGTGCTCGCTCCTCTTGACGGATATTGACCGTGAGAATCAAATTCTCACGGTCAAAGGAAAGGGGGGGCGTGAGCGTCTCGTTCCTTATGGCGAAATCGCCGCGCATCTCTTGTCGGACTACATCGATAGGGCGCGCGCCGAAATATTAAATCAGTATGAATCCGATTTTGTTTTTGTCTCAAAAAAGGGCGGTGCGCTTTCAAGAAAGAGTGCCTGGCGCCTCTTGAAGCGTTATATGAAACGGGCCGGCATCGGACGAAACATTACCCCGCACACACTGAGGCATTCTTTCGCAACACACCTTTTGCAAAATAACGCAGACTTGCGCTCTGTACAGGAACTTCTGGGACACATGGATATTGCTACAACGCAAATTTACACGCACCTTGTTTCGGGCGAACTCAAAAAAACACACAAAGAATATCATCCGCGCGCTTAAACTCGTAACGGGCGCGCCTGTGCTTAACCAATAAGAGCAGGCAAAAATTTCCGCTGTGGCCCCTTCTGATTTATCGCACGCCCACATCAAGCCGCCTTATAGCGCAGCTCGGCCAATTTCTGCCGAATGAACCGGTAGCCCAATGCCTCGTGGATATGGACCTCTTGTGGTTGGGTTTCCTCAAAATCCGCAATTGAAAGCGCAACGCGTAGAGTATTAAGCCACGAACGCATCGAAAGGCGGGTTTGAGGTGCGAACATTTCAAACAATTTCTGCGGTTTCAAGTTTTGAAAGATTTGATAGAGTAGAGAGGCATCGAGAAGCGTATTGAGTTTGCCACCGTTTCGTTTGAGACTCTGCTCGCGAGTTTTTGCAATTTGTTTTTGCAAAGTGTATGTTGTGAGGAGCGTATCGGAGAGAGGCCATTCGGGCAAGTTATTGAGATTGAGCTCCAGAGCAATGCGGTCCAAAAAAGGCCCGACGAGCTTGGAAAAATAATCTGCGCTTTTGGCCGCGCCGCATGTGCAACGCGACTGACCCATGAAGAGATCGCCGCAGCGGCACGGGTTTGCTGCCGCAATCAGTTGAAAGTCGGCAGGGTAGGTGACTTGCCCTTTCGCGCGCGCAATGGTAATCTTTTTTTCTTCGAGAGGTTCTCGAAGACTTTGCAAGACTTCGTTCTTGAATTCGGGTAATTCATCCAAGAAGAGAACACCGTGGTGCGCGAGGCTAATCTCTCCCGGGCGGATGTGTGTGCTACCGCCGACGAGAGCCGGTGTTGAGGTCGTGTGGTGCGGCGAACGGAAAGGGCGCTCGGTAATCAGTTCGCCGTTTCCATAACCTGCCAAGGACCAAATACGCGTGATCTCTGCGGCTTCGGAAAATGTCGGGGGTGGCAGAAGGTAGCGGTAAGCGCGTGCGAGCAATGATTTTCCGGATCCTGGAGTTCCCACCATGAGCACATGGTGGCCGCCGACAGCGGCAACCGCGAGAGCACGCTTGGCTGCGGTGAGGCCAAAAATATGTTCGATGACAATATCTGCTTCGGGGCTTTGTGGTGTATACCGCATGCTTTCAACTGGTCGGACGCCCCCCTGACAAAAAAGGGGGAGTTCTGAAAGGTTCGAGAGCGCAAAGACAGAAATCCCTGGTGGCAGCACGACGCGGCCTGTATCAATTTTTGGTACAACGATGCGGCGGATGTTTTTGTCTCCTGCGGCGAAGACGGCAGCGGCGGCGAGACCCCGTGCGGGTAAAATTTCTCCGCTTAAAGAAAGCGAGCCTAAGAGAGCGACGTCTGCAAACGCCTCGCTTTCGAGTTGCCCAGTTGCCACCAAGATCGAGGCAGCCATCGCGGCTTCGAGAAGTCCCCCTTCTTTTGGGATGTCGTTGGGCGAAAGGTTGACAACAATTTGCTTTGGAGGGAAATAGAATCCACTGTTGACGATTGCCGCTCGGATACGGTCGCGGCTTTCGCGCAGTGCATGGTCGGGTAGGCCGACAATCGACAAGTTGGGGAGTCCCGGTAGAATGTCAGCTTCTACCGAAACGAGAGTGGGGTTGAACGCCGGTCTTGCGGCGGAAAAAATTTTTGCGTACATAGGTGCCTCTATATATTAAATACCCAGAAACCGTGTTTTTTTCTCACTTTTTCAAAAAAAAGTGCGAATTTTGGGAAAAAAGTGTGTTTTTTGAGCTCGTGCAGAGTTAGTCGCGACGCGGCCCGCCGCGCTATCAATGCTTCTGAGCGCGGTTTTCTTTTTCCGAACAAAACTCAATCGTCGAGTGCTCGATCCCCTGTTCGATCGCGAGCTTTCGGATTTTATCTTTGATAACGCACAAATTTTTTACTCCCATTTTTTCCGAAACAACGACCTGCAGCGTCAAGATATGGTTCTCGCCGTCTTGAGTCCAAAGATGCACGTCGTCGAGCTCGCGAATGTTCTTGATGCGGCGGATGGCGCTCTTTAGACTCTCTAAATCGATATGGCCGGGTGCCTCCATCAGAAGGATTCGTACGACGCTACGCAAATTTCTAAAAACGTTGAAGAGAATAAAAACCGAGATTGCGATCGACATGAGTGGGTCGAGGAACGGCAGATGAAAGAAGATCATGAAAATGCTGCTGATAAAGACTGCAATCCAACCGAGTGCATCTTCTAAGAGGTGTAAATACACCGCACGTTCGTTGTGGGATTTACCCTTTTTGACATTCAGCGCCGCAAAGCCGTTGATGGCAATCCCCAGCACAGAAAGCCAGAACATGCCGACTGCGTTGGCTTCTTTCGGGTCGAGGAGTCTCTCGAACGCCTCCCTCACCATGAATGAGACGCCAATGACCAAGACTAATGAAACAACGAGGGAACCCAGAAGCGAGAAGCGGCGGTAGCCATACGAGTAAATTTCGTCGGGCGGCCTATTTGACACCTTTTGCAGATACCATGCAATCCCGAGAGAAAATGCGTCGCCGAAATCGTGCAGGGCGTCGGACAAAATGGCAACGCTATTCGTGAAGAGACCGCCGATGAGTTCGATGATGGCAAAGCCGACGTTTAAGATAAGAGCTAATAAAAGATTCTTCGAGGCATCGTGTGTATGGCTATGCGCATGAGAGTGTGCGTGCGAATGCGAATGCGAATGCTGGTGTCCGTGAGTCTGAGTTTCTTTGTGTGAGTGGCTCACGGTGCAAAGTCTCAGACGCCGGTGTCCGAGCGATTACTAATTGGAGAAACTCAATCTTGGCCCGCCCCCCCCAAACCACCTATTCACGCGCTGGACTACCTCCATCGGTATTTCATGCTGCCCTTCGAATGGGACGAGTTCACCCACACCGCCATGCGCTGTTAAGAGTGTGTGCAAGCGCTCTGCGGCCTGAAACGGCAGGACGGGATCGAGTCGCCCATGCGACTGTAAAAATTGTAGGAGTTTCCCCTTTGCCCGAAATTTTTTTTCCGCTTGTGTCTCCCAACCCACGCGGTTGACGAGAGTGCCCGAGAGAATAAGGAGTCCCGCAAAGTATGCTTCGTGCGAAAGTGCGATTTCTGTCGCAAGCATCGCCCCCTGCGAGAAGCCCGCCAAGATCGTCTGTGAAGGCTCTGCATTCAGAGCCTTTAGAACACTGATAACTTGATCTCTCGCCTCGGCCATGCCCGCAGGTAAAGTTTTCGACAAGTCGCGCAGACCACCCTCGCGCCGAATGCGCTCGATTTCATTCCAATCGATAGGGAACCAGGCACGCCCTGTATATCCCATACCGAGGTCGACAGCGATTGGCCCTTCAGGAAAAAACAAACGGCTTCCCGGCGGGAGCGCGAGGTGGGGTACGAGGCCTGCCAAATCGAATCCATTCGCGCCATAGCCGTGCATACAAAAGAAGTTTAAGTGGGAGTTACCCTGGGTCGCCTGAGGAGTCGTCAACACCTCGATAATTTTTATCCCTTCGACCGAGTGTTCTTTATACTGAATCTGCGGCATTGTAATAGTTATTACATTTTATCGGATGAGTCCGATTTGGCGGCGTTCGAGCAAGAGATACGATACATACCCCAAAAGTGCCAGAACCCCGAAAATAGCTATTACAAGAAGTGTCGCTTCACCCGCACTCAGAGATTCCGCTAAATGCTTTGTGAGTTTCATCGGGG
>CAUJII010000146.1 GCA_963205035.1 Spirochaetota bacterium | reverse complement strand
TACCCTGACACTTTTAGTGCAGGGGCGATTCTTGGCGCGGGCGGTTATGTCTGCCAAAGCGGCTACAAGGGCATTCCTGGGTTTGTCTACTGCCCGGGGACGTCACGAACTCAAAAAGAATTAACGTCGAAAAAACATCGGAAGAAATGGCCGCGCATGAGTTTTTGGCATGGCGTCGACGATAAGAACGTCTCTTACGACACGATGCTCTTAGGCGTTGCGCAGTGGAAGCGTGCGTATGGTATTTTTTCTCAGAAGGCAACTCCTATGGAGATGCCCGGCGGAATTATCTACGAAGCGTACCGCAATAAATGGGGGAAGATAATCCTCGAAAGCTACACGCTCGAACGCTTTGCGCACGGCATTCCCTATTCCGATACATGCGGCACAGGTGGACCCTGGTTTATTAAATCCCAACTCTGCTTCGCGCGAGAAGCTGTGCGTTTCTTCGGAATCCGTTAGGCGGTGCCTGTGGGACTATAAAATTGTACGCAACCAAATCCCCAACCGGCTGGTATAGCCCACCATCACATGCGCGACAGAACCGTCGCCGTTCAAGATATAGACCGTCGGGTATTTATCGACGCGGAAACGGCGCTGCACGTCGAGCGTGCCAGCATAGATCGGTGTATCGACTTTCTCTTGAAAGGGTTTAAGTTCGTTCACACTGTCATAGTCTAAACCCACTGCAATCGTTTGCAACCGATCACTCCCTACAAACGAGTTGAGCGCGTCCATACTCACTTTGCACACGGCGCACCACGGAGCGAAGAAATAGAGAACCGTTTTTTTACCGTCTGCTGTGTTGAGTGTCGCCCTTTGCCCTGCGAGCGTCGTTACTTCTATACTCGACTGTTTCGCAAAGTCCTTGATCGAAGGCGCCTGGTACCAATTGACAAACGCTGCAAAAATAAAAAGACCGATGAAGTACGCGAGGTATTTACCCCCCTTTGCAAGCCATGCGTGGTTCTTGAGAAATCCCATAAGTACAAGATACAGCATTCTCTAATTTTTTCAAATTTAGTATCTTTGTTGCCAGATTTTAGATTTATTCTTATATTAGACGTAGATTAAAACAAAGGAGTTAATTATTATGTCAATCAATGCAAAAGTAGATCAAGCAAAGGCGCCTTTTGCGCTGCCGGCGCTTCCATACGCGAAAGATGCGCTACAACCGGTCATCACCGCGAACACTCTGGAATTCCACCACGGCAAGCACCATAATGCATACGTTACGAACTTGAATAAGCTCGTTGAAGGCTCGGATTTGGCGGGCAAATCACTCGAAGAGATTATCAAAGCGACGCATGGCCATGCCGACAAGGCCGGTGTTTTCAACAACGCTGCTCAAGTGTGGAACCACTCTTTCTACTGGCTCAGTATGAAAGCGGGCGGTGGCGGCAAACCCACGGGCGCGATCGCTGCAAAGATCGATGCGTCTTTCGGGAGCTACGAAAAATTCCGCGAAGCGTTCGTCGCGGCCGCAACCACTCAGTTCGGCAGCGGTTGGGCGTGGCTTGTTGAGGAAGGTGGAAATTTGAAAGTCGTCAAGACAGGAAATGCGGAAGTCCCCTTTACATCGGGCGCGACACCTATTCTCACCATCGACGTTTGGGAGCATGCGTACTACCTCGACTTCCAAAACCGCCGGCCGGATTATGTCAACGCATACCTCGACAAGTTGGTGAACTGGGATTTCGCTTCGGCAAACCTGAAATAGTTAGTCGGGGAGGGAGCTGCGAGGCTCCCAAACCGAATAGTTACTCGGGGGGCTGCGTGCCTCCCAACCGAATAGTTAGTCGGAGCCTGCGTGGCACTCAAAACCGAATAGTTACTCGGTGCATGCGTGGTACTCAACCGAATAGTTAGTCGGGAGGCCCGTGCCACCCCAAACCGAATAGTTAGTCGCGTGGGGTGCGTGCCGCGAAGCGGATTTCCATCGTCACACGGTCTCGCTCTTGCGATTGGGAGAACGAGACTTATCGATGAGCGTTCTCGAGGAAATTAACGCCGCAAGTCGGCGCCGTGCCGAAAAAATCCGACTCCCTGCGAAGGAGCCGCAACGCTCCTCGCTCAATTTCGCAGAAGCGCTGCGCAGAAAGACGGCACTTCCCCAACTCATCGCCGAACTCAAACGCCGCTCTCCGTCCGCCGGCGTCCTGAAAGATGAATGCAGCGTTGCGGAAACCATACGCATTTACGAACCTTATGCGGCCGCCATCAGCATTCTCACGGAACCTGAAAACTTCCACGGCTCGATTGAAGATTTGAGCGAAGCGCGGAAGCTTACGCGAATACCGCTCTTGCGCAAAGATTTTATTCTCACAGAATCGCAAATTCTCGAGGCGCGCCACGCCGGCGCAGACAGCTTCTTGCTCATTGTCGCCTCGCTCCAAGACGACGAACTCAAGGAGTTTACTGAACGCGGCCGTGCGCTCGGAATGGAACCACTGGTCGAGGCGCTCACTGAGGAAGATTTAGACCGTGCGTTATCTCTCGGCGCAAAAATTGTGGGAATTAACAACCGGAACCTGCATACGCTCGAGATTGATTTGACGCGCGCAGAAAGTCTTGCGAAAAAAATTCCGCAGACGCTCCGAAACAAACTCGTCCTCGTAGCCGAGTCGGGTTACTCGAACCGCGACGAGCTCTTGGCTTTGCCGCATTATTTCGATGCGGTGCTGATGGGCTCGACTCTCATGCAAGCGTCAAACGGCGCGCAAAAAATCCACGAAATTTTTGGCTGAGTATTGGAGTTTATCCTAATCAAAGACCGCCAAATTTTCGCTTGCGTCTATGGAACTCTCGAATCGCCTCGTCTAAATCTTCAGCACCAAATTCCGGCCATGTCTTTTCTGTGAAGTAGAGCTCAGCGTACGCCGCTTGCCACAGCATAAAATTTGAAAGGCGCAACTCGCCTGCCGTGCGCACGAGCATGTCGATATCCGGTAAATTGGGCTGCCAAAAAAACTTCTGGAATTGTTTTTCAGTCGGTGGTCTTTGTGTTTTGTGGGAGCTATACCACAACGCGTACTCTTGCGCAGCGCGCAAGAGTTCACTACGCGAACCATAGTTCAGACAAAAATTTGCAGTCAGCCTTATCCCTTTGCGCGTTTTCTCGATGGCATCGAGGAGCAATTCGCGGCTCCGCTTCGGTATTCGGGATAAATCCCCCGAGACGACCATGCGAACACCTTCGCCGACCATCTTGTTAAGGTGTGTTGTAATAAATTCTTCGACGAGAGAAAAAATAGCGTGAATTTCTGTGCGAGGCCGACGCCAGTTTTCGGTAGAAAAAGCATAAAGGCTGACAACGGGTATGCGGCGTAAGAGTAGATGGTCGAGAAGGCGTTCTAAATTCGCAGTCCCCTCTTTATGGCCAGCACTGCGCGAAAGGCCGCGGCTCGTCGCCCACCGGCCGTTGCCGTCCATAATGACGGCGATATGCTGTGGGACTTTCACACGGTCGTGATGTCTTTTTCTTTGGCGGCAAAAAGATCATCCATCTTTTTTATGGCATCGTCGGTGAGTTTTTGCACTTGATCGGAAAAGCCTTTGATCATGTCGTCGGAGACGCTCGTGCCTTTGAGTTTCTTGAGCGCATCGTTCGCGTCGCGGCGGATGTTGCGCACGGCGACTTTGTGGTCTTCGCATTTTGTCTTGGCGAGCTTGACCATTTCTTTGCGCGTTTCGCCCGTCATTTCGGCCAGGCTAATGCGGATAAGCGAGCCGTCGTTATTGGGATTCAAATTTTTTCCCGATTTTTGGATCGCTTTCTCAACAGCCTGCATTTGCGATTTATCCCAAACGTCGACCGTGATGAGACGCGGTTCGGGTGCTGCGATAGAGGCGACTTGGTTTAACGGCATATTTTGACCATAGACTTCGACGCGGATATCTTCGACCAAAGACGGTGTTGCGCGCCCCGAGCGGATTTGCGCCATGTGGTGCGACAGACCCTCCAAGGTTTTCTGCATGCGTGTTTGCGCGTCGCCGATGATTTTGTTCGCTTCATCACTCATAAAAAGTACTTTCTCCGTTGCCGCTTATTAGGGTACCTATGGGTTTTCCTTGTACTGCTTTCTTGAGATTGCCCTCTTGCCCCATGTCAAAGACTTGAATCGGCATCTTGTTGTCGAGACAAAGCGAGAACGCCGTCGAGTCCATGACTCCCAACTGTTTGACGAGTGCATCGCGGAAGCTCAAGTGGCGGTAGCGTTTCGCAGAACTGTTTTTCATGGGATCGCTATCGTAAACGCCGTCGACTTTAGTCGCTTTGAAAATGACATCAGCCCCCAACTCGACGGCACGCAGTGCGGCAGTTGTGTCTGTCGTGAAATAAGGGTTACCTGTGCCGCCTGCCAAGATGACCACACGTTTTTTCTCTAAATGCCGCACTGCCTTGCGCCGTATAAATGTCTCGGCGACGGCTTTAATCTCGAGCGCGGTTTGAAGCCTGGTTACAAGGCCTTCTTGCTCCAAGAAATCTTGCAGCGCCAACCCATTGATCACTGTCGCCATCATCCCCATATAGTCGCCGGTGGCGCGGTCCATGCCGTCGGAAGCGGCTTTCACTCCACGGAAAATATTTCCTCCGCCGATGACGATTGCGAGCTCAACCCCATCACGGTGTATTTCTCGAATTTCTTCGGCGAGCGCCTTGATGACGCGGACGTTGATGCCGAGTTTGTCTTCGCCGGCTAAGACCTCGCCGGAAAGCTTCAAAACGACGCGCCGATAAGCCCTCCCCTCGGTAATTTGAGTTGGGTTATCGTTGCGCTCGTTCATTGTGTTATTTCAGTGCGTAGCGGACGAAGCGGCCGACGGAGATATTTTCTCCCAGCGTTGCAATGGAGACTTTGATAATATCGCCGACCGTTTTCTCAGGCTCTTTGACATAAGGCTGGTCTAAGAGGCAAATGTCTGCGGCAAATTTTTTCATTTTGCCTTCGAGGATTTTCTCGAGCTTATCAGCGGGCTTTCCTTCTTCGATTAAGGCGGCGCGTTGCACTTCTTTTTCTTTTTCGAGAACATCTGCCGAAACGTCTTCTGCCTTGACAAATTGCGGATTTGTCGCCGCGATATGCATCGCGATGCTGCGGCCCAACTCCTGAAATTTTTCATTACGCGCAACGAAGTCGGTTTCGCAGTTGAGCTGAATGAGAACACCGATTTTTCCGTTATGGTGGATGTACGAAATAATCGCACCTTCTGTCGCCTCGCGGTCCATTTTTTTGACCGCTTTGACAATTCCGCGTTCGCGGAGGAGGGCCGCCGCTTTTTCCAAATCGCCCGAGGTTTCTTCGAGAACTTTCTTGCAGTCGAGGATCCCTGCAGAAGTCATTTCGCGCAGCGTTTTTATTTTTTCTTGATCTATTGCCATGCTGTTAACCTTTATTTAGCTACGCGCCTCGTCGTAGTGCGATTCGATGCGTTCTAAGTCATCCATCTTTTCCATAGAAGACTGAAGATCGTTTTCATCCATGCTTTCGCCTTCTTCGATTTGTACTTGCTGGAACTCGCCGCCTTCTTTTCCTTCCTCGATGGCGTTTGCCATGATTTCTAAGAAGAGTGCGACGGCGCGGATGGCATCGTCGTTTGCCGGTATGGGGTATTGGATGAGGTCGGGATTACAGTTCGTGTCGACCATCGCAAAGATAGGGATTCCCAGCGTATTCGCTTCTTTAACTGCAATCGCTTCGCGCTCGGGGTCGACGATGAAGAGCGCATCGGGCAGGTAGTTCATGTCGCGGATGCCTGCGAGGTCTTTGCGTAACCGCGTCACCTCGCGGTCGAGTTGCAGAATTTCTTTTTTGGTCTTCACAAGCTCGTTGACAGTATTTGTTTCAAACGCCTCTTCGAGTTTTCTGAGCCTCTGGATTGACTGTTTAACGGTGCGGAAGTTGGTTAAAAGACCACCTAACCAGCGGTTGTTGATATAGAACATACCACAGCGTCTGGCTGATTTTTCGACGTCGGCCTGCGCTTGCTTTTTAGTTCCCACAAAGAGGACTTTGCCGCCTTTAGAAGCCAAGTCGCGCATTGCTTCGTATGCGTCTTT
>CAUJII010000145.1 GCA_963205035.1 Spirochaetota bacterium | reverse complement strand
TATTGCGCTCGAACGCAAGATGATTGGTGAAGCAGAAGGCGAAGAGAAAGAAGAAGCGATGAGGCTCTTGCGGCATGAGTGTGGGCACGCGCTTGTGCATGCGTTTGCTTTGACGCGCAAGCGCAGTTGGCGCGAGATTTTTGGACACCCGATAAAACCTTTCAGCGATTATTACCGCTATCAACCTTATAGCAAGTCGTATGTGCGCAACCTAAAAGATTTCTATGCGCAAAGTCATCCCGAAGAAGATTTTGCGGAAACCTTTGCGGTATGGTTGAACCCTGCGATAAACTGGCGCGAAGAATATAAAGACTGGCCGGCGATCAAGAAATTAGAATATATCGACGCGCTTCAACCGACAGTGCGTGCAAAAATAGTGCAAGTCTCCAAAGCGGATTTATTCTGGCACATCAATTCGCTAAAGAAGAAGCTTGAATCGCACTACCGCGCGAAACGCAAACTCTATATCGAGCATGAGGCTAAGTTTTTTGATGACGATCTCAAAGAGCTTTTTCCTGCACCGACAGGAAAAGCGCGGCTTGCGGCGGCGCGGTTTCTCGCAGGGCAAACACTTGACTTGGAACGCACGGTCAGCCATTGGACGGGCGAAAAAAAAGTCTTGATTGGAGCCCTCTTGCGACGTCTTAAAAAACGCTGCCACGCTCTCAAGCTCGAGGTGAACGCGCACGGCACCGATGCCGCGTTGGTGGAGTTCACGGCGTACCTTACTTCGCTTGTTTTGAATCATCGTTACACTAACCGTTACAAGCCGGGTAAAGAATGAAGATTCTCGTTGCATTCGATTATCCAACGGCATTACCGAAAGACGGCAACTATGCCGCGTCGCTTTCTTCTGACGACTGGCGGCCAATCCGCAACGTGAGCGAAGCGATCGGTCGTTTGGGGCACCAAGTTGTGCTGCAAGGTGTTTTCGATAGCATCATGCCGTTAATTTATACCATAAGACGCAAAAAACCAGACGTTGTTTTCAACATGCTGGAAACTTTTCGGCAGGTGAGAAAATACGAAGGAGCGCTTGCCGGACTTTTTGATTTGTTGCAAGTCGCTTATACAGGTTGTCCGACTGAGGCTCTCACCATCTGCCGCAACAAACAGTATACGAAGCAGCTCTTGAGCCAGTACGACATCCGCGTTCCGCGTTCGGTGCTTTTTCCACGCGGGAAGACAAACCGCAGCGTGAAAGATTTGAAGTTCCCGCTGATTGTCAAACCCTTGGGTCTCGAAGGTTCGGACGGTATTGCGCAGGCGTCTTTCGTTGAAGACGACAAGGCGCTCGTCGACCGTGTCAAAACTTTGCACGAAACATACCAAGCAGACGCACTTGCTGAAGAATATATCGAAGGACGCGAAATTTATGCGGGTGTATTGGGTTTAGAAAAACTCGCGGCACTCCCGCTTCGAGAAATGCTTTTCGAGAACTTCCCCGAAGACAAGCCGAAGTTCGCGACGTTCCATGCTAAATGGAATCCAGAGTTTCGGAAAAAATGGGGGATCAAAAATACTTTTGCAAAAGGCATCGACGAGAAGGTTGAAGCAGAGATTGAAACCATCAGCAAGACCGCGTTCCGTGCGTTGGGGCTTTCCGGTTTTGCGCGGCTCGACCTTCGGCTAACCGAGAAGAACGAAGTCTATGTCATCGAAGTGAACCCCAACCCGAACATCGCAAACGACGACGAAATTGCTTATGCCGCACAGCGCATGGGAATTTCATACGACCAACTCATTCAAAAAATTATCGACTACGGAAAAAGAAAAGCGTAAATGGGATGAATCCCACTACGTCGTAATGCGCAAGGTATCGAGTTCAGGCGCAAGATATTCGCGCCAATGCGCTTCGTCTTTCAGTATCTCGGCATTAACCCGTTCGTAGTTTTCAGGAGTGCCGCAATCGTACCAATGCCCTCGATGGAGAAACGCATCGACCCGCGCACCCTTTTCGAGAAGACCTGTGAAGCCTGTATAGACAATGCTCGAAGGTTCGCACTTCAGGTGATCAAAAAGCTCGCGCTCGAAAAGCGCAATGCCTGCATAAAGAAAGTCCCCCGTGCTTTTTTTATCAAGCGTGCGATTGATGTCTCTGACTCTACCATCTTTTGTCACTGTAATCGGCGCGATTGCATTTGCGTTCGTGTGAGGAACGACGACCATTGTGAGAGACGCCTTCTGTGCGCGGTGTTGCTCAACGAGGCGTTCTATATCTACGTCGCAGACAATATCTGCGTTCGCCAAGAGCACCGACGCATCGGAGAGGAAAGTCTCGCATTTTTTGACGCCCCCCCCCGTGTCGAGAAGTTCTGTTTCATTTGAAATAAAAAGCTGCCATGGGTGTGGGGCTCTTTGAAGAATATCGGTCACCGTTTGCGGCGCATGGTGCACGTTGACAGCCAGCTTTTGAACTTGCGCACGGTAAAAAAAATGGAGTGAATAGGCGAGCATTGGGAGCCCTGCGACTGGGAGCGCGGGCTTTGCTCTCGTTTGCGTCAGATGGCCAAGTCTTGTGCCGCGCCCCGCTGCGAGAAGAAAACCGTTCATTGTGCGCGGAGCTCGTCTTTAAGCATTTTTGCCGCGAGCGCATACCCGCCGTCGGCTGCGTCGACAAAGTGGACTTCGTGCACACTTTCCGCGTTGAGCAAGCAGGTGAGAAGCGCACGGTTAGAAACATGGATGCCATAGAGTAGCTTCCCGCCGTTCTTGAGTTCGTTCAAGAAAGTGACGAGTGCTTCGCGCATTGCCGGCGTACCGTTCAACACCAGCTTGAGCATGCCGTCGAATTTCTTATAGTCTGCCGAGAGAATGTTATATTTCTTGATGTCTTTGATTTTGTAATGAAAATATCGTCCCGGCAAAGACAACGCCACAATGAGTTTTGTCGCGATGATTTCAAACATGAGACGCATGAGGAGAAGACGGTAGCGTATGCCCGACTTTTTCTGGGTTCGCGCACAAGCCTCACGCCATAGAACACGCGGGCTGAGTGCGGGTTTGAGCGTCTCTTCGCTGAGAGGGTGGTGTTCGCTTTCTGGGCCGTAAACTTTTTCGATGCGGTCGAGCAACTGCCTTAACAGTTCGCGATTTTCTTTCTCTTGATTTGCATTGAGTCTCACGATGAGCGCTACTGTCTCACCCCCTCGGCTGGGGATATCGTGCCAACGGCAGGAGAAGCCGAAAAAATCGGCTTCTTTCTTGCCAACAAAATCGTGTGAAACAAGATAGTCTGCGCTTCCCTTGATCCATTTTTCAGCGAAGTCTATGCCTTCGCCTAAGATTACCGCTTGCGTGTAATACTCCGAAACAGCAATCTTTCCGACGCTTATTAGATATCCCTTCGCATAAAGTTCGTGCGCGGGGACAATACCAACACGCAGTTCGAGTTGAAAGAATTGAAAAACCTTGCGTGCAGTATCGGCGAGAATCGAGCGAGCATCGCTTTCGAGCGAAGGCGGAATAAGAAACGTCGTGCCGTCACCCCCGAAAATGAATGGGAATTCTAAAGTATGGAATGCATTGCTTATCGCCATGGCGGCAAGACCGCCCGCTGTGTTCACGTCTTTATATCGGCCGTCGGCAATAGCCCGCGTCGAACCCACGACATCGGTAATGACGACAAGCCAGTCTTGCGGCAAGGG
>CAUJII010000144.1 GCA_963205035.1 Spirochaetota bacterium | reverse complement strand
TGCAATCATCCAACTGCTCTTTGGCGCTGGCTTCGCGGCACTCATCCTGATTATTGCGCATAAACTCAAACCGCGCATTGCAAAACCAGCAAACGAAAACCCCGACACTTTCGAGTGCGGCATCCCCTATGCCGACGATGCCCGTGGGCTCTTCAACGTGAAGTTTTATCTTGTCGCGATGGTCTTCATCGTCTTCGATCTCGACGCAATTTTTATCTATCCGTGGGCCGTTTCGTTTCGGGCGTTCAACCAGGCAGGGTTAGGGCTTGTGATGCTCGCGGAATTAGCCTTCTTTCTATTTGTACTTTTTATCGGCTATTATTATATTCTGAAGAAAGGAACCCTAAACTGGGAGGATCCCAATTGACCACTGAAACCATACCTAACCGCTTTACGCAAAAGAGCCCCGAAAAGGGACAGTTCGACCAAAGCTTCATTGTTGCCGCAGTCGAAGATTTTGTCTCGTGGGGTCAATCCTACTCGCTCTGGCCTTTCCCTTTTGCCACCGCGTGTTGCGGCATCGAGTACATGGCACTAAGCGGCGCCGATTTTGACATCGCGCGTTTTGGCGCAGAGAGACCTTCGTTTTCGCCGCGCCAAGCCGACATGATTTTGGTTTTAGGCACAATCACTTACAAGATGGCACCGGTTCTTCGGAACATTTACGATCAGCTCGCCGACCCTCGTTACGTTGTTTCCGTCGGCGCTTGCGCATCGTCTGGCGGGATGTTCCATACATACGCCGTGCTTCAAGGCATCGACCGCATTATGCCTGTCGATGTTTACGTTCCCGGCTGCCCACCGCGCCCCGAAGCGATTATTGAGGCGATTATGCAGCTTCAAAAGAAGGTACGCGCACAAACGATTGAAGAGCGGCGCGAAGAAATTCGCGAAAAATTGCGGATAATTGAAGAAAAGAATCGTCCAATAAGAGTAGAGTGACAAACGCAACCTATTACGATATTCAAGATTCGAGACAGCTCTTCGGCAGCGAAGTGGAGCTCATGAAATTTCTAAAGACTCTTCTCATTCAAGAGTATAAAATTTACGAGATGCAAAACGACCAGGGGTCAATGGTTCCTTACCACGCGCATGCTTTTGCAGAGACTATTTTAGTTCTCGAAGGTATGGTGCGCATGGTCATCGAAGAAGATATCGTCGATGTGCATCCCGGCCAAATTGTCACCGTCAAACCGTTCGCCGTACACTTGGCTGCGTTTCCGAGCGAGGGTGGCGCGCGCTTTTATCTGCTCTATGCCGAAAAAGGCAAAGAGAATATTTTTCCTTTGAATAAGTAATTGTGTGGGATTAACCGCACCCCGGAATCAATGATTACTCTTGCTTAATGCTTTCCAGAAGCTGCATCTCTTGCGGCGTTGCGCGAAAAGGTTTTGCCGCGGCTTCGCCAGCCTCGTAGTTAAGTTTCTCTAAAAGCTTTTGAGCGTCGCTCTCTTTCCCGTCTGTGCGCACAATTTCTTCAAGTAGCAAGCGTGCGTCGTAAAACTTGCGGCTCTCTAAATAAGTTTCGACTAAAGGCCAGATAAAGCGAGTCTTTGCACCAAAAATAAAATAGAGTGTTTTCGCAGCCCGCAGTGTCTCCTCAGGTTGTTTAAGAGCCTTGCTCAAGCGAAAAAGCGCCAGGTAACCCACTTCACGATCCGGGTGCGTGTCGCGGTATTCTAAGAAGCAATCCTTTGCAGCGGTGAGCTTTTTCTTTCTTTCGAGAAGCTCGCAGTCTTCGAGACTTAGCTGAGGAGTGCGCGTCTCAATCCCTTCCAGAATTTCGCGCGCTTTCTCGCGCTCACCCAAGCGGCCTAAGAGTGTGGCGTAGCGGATTTGCGTCGCGCTGTCTTTTTTCTCGACGGCAAAGTAGAGCGCGAAATACCGCTTCGCTTTTTGCCATTCTGCATGGTCGTCGTAATAGGTCGCCAAGAATGTAAAGGCCGCGTTGTCGACAAACCCATGCGCAACAGCCCTCTCGAACATGTTCGCTGCTTCGGCTTTGCGGTCGAGTGCAGCCAAAGATTTTGCCGCTAAAATTTCCGCCTCGCGTTTTGTGGGATTACTCCGCGCGTCGGCGTGTTCTGTCATTTGCAAGACAACTTTCAGAGAATCGAGCGTATTTAAGAAGCGCCTTCTTGTATAGTGCTCTTTTGCCCGCTCTAAAAAATCTTCCGCTGTGGTGGGAGAAGAATTAACGGGGAGTAGGGTAGAGAAGAGTGCCACGCACACGAGCGCGAGGCGGACTCTCTGCCGCAATTAGAACCTCAGACCAAACGAAAATGTCGCGCCTAATGCATGCGTTTTTTCGTTCCCGGGGGTCGCTTCCATAAAAATCTGTTCGCGAAAGACGTAGCGGTTACGCACCATTTGCGACGCAAAGAGCGTTACGATAAAAGAAGTGTTTCTAAAAGAAGAGAATGCGTTCCCTTTGGTCATCCCCGTTGTGTTGAGCCCAAAATAACCTTGCCCGTTGCCGAAGCTCATGAGGTCTGTGTTACCCGTGTTCTGAAAATAGAGACGCTCGGTGAGCAAGAAGCCCCAAGTCGCGCTCACTTTGTCGAATTGCTTTCTCAGCTCGCCAAACTCCATGCCGACAGAAAGATCGTATGTTCCAAAATAATGCCCCACTGCGTCCGTTCCGGCGACAGGTTTGTATTCGGAGATATAGACTTCGTCGACGCTAAACTTTGCGATAAACCAAGTGAAGGGGCCTTTGCTCACGTCCTCGCTTGGCGTGCTGTCGCTACCCAAACTCAAGCGTAAGTTGCGTCTATACTCCACATCAATTTTGGCGACGTCGAACGCTGTAAGCTGTGGCGATGACGCTGCATCGCGGAAAAGATATCGGGGATAAATACGCAAGATGAAATAACTGACTTCATCGCGCGCGCCAATGAACAATCCAAACTTGGTGTCGGATACTGTGGTGTAGTCGGCATTCTGAACGTAAGTTGTAGTTGAAATCGGTACGGTGCTGCCGGAGAGATTGAGCTGAGAGAAAAGAATTCCCGCGCCGACAAAAACGAATTTGAAATTATACTGCATTTCAATACGCTCTGAACCCGCATAGAAATTCGGTTGTAAAATTCCAAAATAGGGGGTTTGCCCGTTCAGTCTAAAGGTAAGTTCGCGCAGCGGATTAAACTCTGCATAGACGCCGCCGGGGGTGGTTAAAATTCCCTGTGTCCGGTACATCGCGAGCGCCGTCGCTCGCTTATCGATGGCGGCAATCGCCGACCCAAAAAAACCAACCTCGGCAATGACATCGGGGCGCGCTTCGCAGTTGGGGTTTGTCGCGGCGTCACCCGACAAATCGTTCCGCGCATCGTAGAGTTTTTGCTCGGCCAATTTTGCGTACGCATCGGGAAGCCACTTTTGTACGGGCACGTTGTGCGGTTCGAGCTTCAATGTCGTCTCGCCCGAGAAAACGGCGTCTTTGTAAAGTCCCATCGTATATTGCATCTTGCCCAATGCCTGCCACGAAATCGCCTGCTGCGGATTTCTCACGACTGCCTTTTGATAATTTTCCAGAGCCTTGTTTTTGTCGCCTGCGAGCTCGAATGTGTATGCGATGTTATGGTACGAACGCGCAGAGCGGGTATCGTCTAAAGAAATTGCTTTCTGGAATTTATCGGCGGCCGCAGAATAGCGCGCATCGTTCGAGAGGTCAATCCCTTCCCAGTTGAGTTTGTCGACTTCTGCCGCAAGCTCTTTGCTGCTGGTTTTCTTATTCTGTGCAATCAATGCGCTATTCAGAATAAGAACGGCCACCGCCGCAGAAATACCTTTTACGATGCAGTTCTTCATATTTTATTAGACGCCTTCTCCTATTGAATATCGACTTGATAGGCCGGCATTTTGAGCAAAAACGCCGTGCTACGACCCAATTAAAGAAGTTTCTTTAATCGACTTTGCCAACGCTTGCACTTGCCCCAAGAGTTCGTCTACGCTTTGCCGCGTCATGGAATCACCCTTTTCAAGAAAATTTTGGAAGAGCGCAGTAATTTCCGCAGCTTGTTTTTCGTATTGCTCAACGGCTTGAAGAGAGCGCGTCACCAGTGCGTCGAGTTTCGCCCCCGTGGATTCGGCGACATTCGCTTCGCGGATTTTCTGGTTGAGCGTCTTGACTTCCTCTTCTAAGACGATAAGACCATGCCGCACCTCTTCGGTGACTGAGATGAGCGTTTGAACGCCCGTACTGAGTGCCTTTTTGATTGCTTCTTCCATTAGGGTGAAAAATGTGACTTGTAACGCGGGCATTCCATAACCAAAATCATGCCAGAATTGCGCTTTCTGCCGCCGCTAAATCGTCAACGACGTTAAAAACAGACAAGAGCCGCGTCACTTCAAAAATATTGCGAATTTGGGAATTGAGTCCACACAAGACAACTTTAGTGCCATCCGTCTTGCGCGCGAGAGAGACGAAACTCACCAAGACGCCGATGCCCGAAGAATCGACGAATGAGACCTGAGTGAGATCGACGATAAACTTCCGCACACCCGCATCGAGTTTCTTAATCAAGTTGATGCGCAATTCAGGTGCCGAAAACATATTGAGATCGCCTTCGAGAGACACCAAGCAGCGGGTGTCGTTTTCGTGCATCTCGAAAGTAAGTCCTTTACTGCCAGCGAGCATTTAGAGCTATATTTTCCAATTCGCACATTGAGTCAAGTGGTTAGTGTCTCCGAGCATTTGCTTTTCGCTTTGTCTTTGTCTTGAACGAGTACCCCATGGCAAGCGAACAGGTACCGACCGGTGACCTCAAGACCGCGCTCAAAAACGCGATACGCGAGTTTTCTTATCGGGAGAACCACGAGACACCGTTTACTCTCGCCTCGGGGAAAAAAAGCCCGTATTATTTTGATTTGAAGCAGACGCTCTTAGAGCCGCGCTTCTTGGCTCTCACAGGCCGTCTCGTTGCGCTGACACTCTCGGAGCACTATAAAGAAGACGTCGTCGCCGCAGGGCTCACGATGGGTGCAGACCCCATCATCTACGCTGCGTGTCTCGCGGCGCAGAATGGATCCTGGATTTCTGAATCGCCGCTTATCAGAAACGGGGTAAATACCACAAAGATTTTGCCGGCTATTGTGCGCAAAGAAGCGAAGGACCACGGCACGGGAAAAAAAATTGAGATGTTGAAAAATATTGACGTGAAAACACCGTGCGCGATGGTCGACGATGTGATCACAACGGCGGGTTCGACGCTCAAGGCCGCGCATGCGATGCGCGAGGTGGGATTTACCGTGAAGCACGCGGTGTGCGTTCTGGATCGCGAGGAAGGCGGCAGTGAGGCTTTAGCGAAAGAAGGAATTTGCCTTCTGCCTCTTTTTCGAGCGTCTGATTTTCGCGAGCGTTGAGGGGGACTATGATTCTTTTGCGCAATGTCTTTTTTACAGTGCTTCTATCGATCGCTAATATGTTTGTCGCTTATGCAGCGGGGTTCAATTCGACGCGGCATGAAATCGGAGAGACGGTACGCAACCTTGTGTTTGTTTTTTTCTGGTGTGGAATTTTCTTGACGATTGTTCAAATGCGAGCACGCGCAGGAACGCAGCATTCATTTATCGATGCGTTCCGCAACGGTGTATTATTTTCTCTTCTCTTTTCAATTTTTTACACCCTCTTTATTGCTCTCTACCAGCTCGTAATCGATCCACAGTTTTACGCGACATACCGCGTGTTTTTTGAAGGCAAACTTCGCGCACTCGGCATCTCTGGGGATTTACTCGCGATGAAGATGCGCACATTCGATTTGGCGTATAACGGCGGTCCGCAAACGTTTCTTCTGCTTTTCTTATACACTGCGATGAGTGGCGCTCCGATTGCAGCGATTGCGGCGGCGCTTTTCAGGAAGCCTAAACCAAATCAAGATGCGGTTTGACGCGGTGTCTAAAAAACATAAACTCTCAGAACCATGCCGGATTTAGTTGCCGAAATAAAGACACTCGAAGGGCAAGCGACCCAGCGGATCGCCGCATCAACGAGCGTCGAGGCATTGCAGATGGTCGCGCACGAGTTCGTCGGCAAGAAGGGCGCGTTGACAGCGGTGATGAAGCAGTTGGGTTCTCTAACACCCGAAGAGCGCAGCCTTGTGGGCAAGGCTGCCAATGATTTCAAGACGCAACTGGAAACCTTGCTCGCAGATAAAGAAGCTCAGCTACAAGACGCACGCTACGAAAGCCTAAAAGAAAGCGAGTTCATCGATCTTTCAGTAAACCCAAAACCTCACGCGGCGTTGGGGGTGAAGGTTCCTTTCGGCGGGCACATCCATCCGATTGCAGCGATGCAGAAGAAGCTCGAAGATATTTTCACTTCGATGGGTTTTTCGATTGTCGACGGGGTTCAAGTCGAAGACGACTACCACAATTTCGGCGCGTTGAATTTTACAGAAGATCACCCCGCACGCGACATGCAAGACACGTTTTATGTTCAGGCGCATGGAGGCGCCGGAGTACCGGCTGACACGATGTCATCTGTGCCGGGGCCTGAGGCGCATGGAGGCGCCGGAGTACCGGCTGGCACGAGGCAACCGTATCTCTTGCGCACGCACACTTCGACCGTGCAGATCCGTGCGCTTGAAAAAATGCAACCCCCACTGCGTATCATTGCACCGGGCCGCGTTTTTCGATACGAAGAAGTCGACGCATCGCACGAGCACACATTCTATCAAATGGAAGGCATGCTCATCGACCGCAAAGTTTCGGTTGGGAATTTACTCCACCTCATGCAGACTCTCTTGACCGAAGTCTTTGGTCGTGAAGTCGAGGTGCGGTTGCGCCCGGGATACTTTCCGTTTGTCGAGCCGGGGTTTGAGTTAGACATGAAGTGCCTTGTGTGCGCGGGCAAAGGCTGTTCGGTGTGCAAGCATTCGGGTTGGGTCGAAGTCCTCCCCTGTGGACTGGTCCATCCCAACGTTCTTCAAAGTGCGGGATTAAATCCCGACGAGTGGCAGGGCGCTGCGTTTGGTTTGGGACTCAATCGGCTCGTGATGATGCGCCACGGAATCGAAGACATCCGCCATTTCATGGCAGGCAAGCTCGATTTCTTAAGGCAGTTTTGACAGATGCGGCAAAGCGATGCGCAAATTCGGGAGTATTAAATGAAGTTATCGTTAAATTGGCTGAAGGAATTCGTTGACATCGAGGAAGTATCTCCGCAAGAGCTGGCAAATCTTTTGACGATGAAAACTTGCGAGGTTGAGGGATTCGAAGAGTTCATGCCTCACCTTGAAAAAATTCTCGTAGCACACATCGACCGCCTCGAAAAACATCCCGACGCGGATAAACTCAAGATTTGCCAGGTCAATACCGGCGGCCAGGTGGTGCAAATTGTTACGGGCGCCGATAACGTCGAGCAAGGGAAAAAATTTCCTGTAGCGCTTGTGGGAATTACACTCCCCGACGGACGCACGATGCAGAAGGCGAAGCTGCGTGGCGTCGAAAGTTTTGGGATGCTTTGTTCCGGCAGCGAACTGGGCATCCAAACTCTCGATTACCCTGAAGCAAAAGTCGACGGGCTCATGCCGCTTCCCGACAGTTGGCAGGTGGGCGAACCGCTTTCAAAATACTTTGGCGGCAAAGATATTATCTTCGACATCGATAACAAATCGATTACACACCGCGCCGACCTATGGTGCCACTTTGGTTTTGCGCGAGAAATCGCCGCGCTCTTAGACAAGCCTCTCAAATTTGACCCGACTGCCGCAGAGTTTAAGACAACTCCCTCAAGCACACTGCCGGAGATTTCAATCGAGGAAAAAACAGCGATTACCTACTGCGGCGCAGAGCTTGAGGGATTTCAAGTCGCTCCCTCTCCGATTGCGCGGCAGATGCGACTTCTTTCTATCGGTCAAAAACCCATCAACAATATCGTCGATATTTCTAACTACGTTCTTGCCGAGATGGGACAACCCAACCACGCATTCGATCGCGATAAAATCTCGAAGAAAATTTCAGTCTCCTATTCAAAAGCCGCTGAAAAAATTACTCTCCTCGACGGAGCGACGCACGCGCTTCCCGAAAAATGCATTATCATCCGCGACGGTGAGAAAGCAGTTGCACTGGCGGGCGTCATGGGTGGACAAGGCAGCGAAACGACGCAGACAACAAAAAAAATCTTCCTTGAATCGGCGACATTCCCACGGCATGAAGTGCGCCGCACGGTGGCAGTGACCGGCGTGCGGAGCGATTCATCGCAGCGGTTTGAGAAAGCACAGGATCCTGCGAAGGCCAAAGCCGCCATTTTCCGATTTGCGACGCTCTTGGCAGAGGAACAAAAAAGTATTACACTTTCAGAGATACGCGAAAAGAGTACAGAAGACTTTAGCGCGGAATGTACGATTCATGTCAGCAATGCTTTCATCGACCAGAAACTCGGGCAAATAGCAAGCCGTCCGTTGAGCAACGCTCAAGTCTTAGAGCGGTTGGGGTTTAGCGTAAAAGAAAGCGGCGACTCCCTCACGGTTACCGTGCCTTCATACCGCAAGTGGTTCGATGTAACGCGCGGCGAAGACTTGGTCGAAGAGATTGGCCGCTTTATCGGCTACAAAGAAATTACGATTGAACCCAGCCGCGTCGCATGTGAAACACCCCGCGCTAAGAATGCGCTGCGTTCGCTCGAACACGCATTACGCTCTCTCTGCGCACACACGCTGCGGCTCAACGAGAACTTCGCCTACGCATTCCACAGCGAAGAGGATTTGAAGAGCGACGAACACTTTGCGAAAGCCGGCGAGGCGTTGGCACTTCAAAACGCGCTCCAAAACGATTTGAAATTTCTGCGTATTTCTCCCATGCCCGGCCTCTTGCGTGCAGTGCGTGGTAACTACCGCGAAGAGGGCGACGTTCGTTTATTTGAAATTGAAAAAATCTTCTTGCCTCCGAAAGATGCGTCGCTCGCGCGAAACGAAGTTTATTTTCTCGCGGGTGCCATGGTGTCGAGCGCTCCCCCCGAAGAAGCGCTGTCTGAAATGGCGTCGATGGTATCGGAGATTTTGAGCTTTGCCGGTTTGCCGCGCCATGAACAGCGTTTTGCTAACAAGCCCGACGCGGCTCTGCACCCGGGCCGCACAGGAGTTGCAGGCGCGGCCGATAAGAACATTTTTCGCTTCGGTGAAGTCCATCCGCGCTTGCTCGTGGAATATGGCATTAAAGAGCGCGTGTATTATTTCGACGCGATTCTCGAAGATTTGCTGAGTCTCGAAAAAAGCGAATCTGCGTACAGACCGCCGTTCACGCACCCTGCAGTCGAGTTTGACATGACTCTCGTCATGCCAAAGCTCAGCGAGTACAGCGTGCTGAGAGAAGCGGCAGGGTTTGTGCAGCCTTCGATTCGCCGCGACCTCGATAAAACCGTGCTTGTGGGTTTTGACTACGTCAGTACGTTTTCAGGCGGCAATCTGAAAGAAGACGAAAAGGCAGTTTCTGTGCGTGCGACATGGCGCAACCCGACACGCACTCTCACAGCCGAAGAAATCAAGAAACTCCAAAGCGGCATCGTCGCGAAGATGGAAAAAGCCGGGTTCGCTCTCCGGTAAGAGTTGACCGAATGGGCGTTCCACGTAGGCCGCCCTATGGAAAACGCTCGGCTTGCACAGCTTGAAACCAAACTTGTTTCTCTCGAAAGAGATGTGCGCGAATTGCGGCAAGAATTTATTGCTGCAAAAAAAAATGTCTCCACATCTCTCAGTCCCACAAAAAAAGAAAACGCGCCACTGGTAGCAAAGTCTGTTCAGAAGACAGCCGCGAGCACTTCGTCGTGGGAGTGGCTCGTCGGAGGCAACATCATCGGCAAGGTCGGCATCGTGACACTCGTTTTGTCTGCGGCGTTTTTTATGGTTTATGCGCTCGACAAAGGTTGGGTGAGCGAGTGGGTGCGTCTGCTCCTTCTGCAAAGCGCGTTCGCTGTGCTGGGCTATTTGAGCTTGCGTTTTTTTGCGAAGGGCTATGCGTACATCCCCGAAGTTCTTGCGGTTCTCTCTTTGGCGTCTATAACTATCGCTATTTATTCCGCGCACTTTATTTATCATTTCATCGGTCGCGTTGAAACAGTCTCGATGGTTCTTTCTGTCATGGCACTCGCGTTCATCGGCGCAAAATATTTGCGTTCGACGGCTCTTCTCCTCTTGCTCTTTGTGGGATTTTTCGCACTACCGATTATCCACTCGCGTGGGTTCTATGAACCGTATTTCTACTTTGGCTATCTTTTGGCGGTGAATCTTTTTTTTCTCGTTCTGAAAATTACGCTTCAAGCAAAAGAAGATAGAGAGTCTCTCTCCGCAGTCTGGGTGATGCTTGTCGGGAACGCGACGAGCGTTTTTGGCTTCATGGCGACTTACAAACGATATGAAATCGCGATTCTCATTTTCTGTGTCGTGGCATTACTTATCCTTCTTTTTTCAGTTTTTAGAAAACCGTGGGAGTTCCAAAGTGCATGGTTCTTCAAACCGGCGACGATACTCTCTGCAAACCTCCTCACAGTTTTCATGATCGTGAGCGTTTTTGTACCGCTGTTCCCTTACTCTAAAGAAGTCTTGGCACTTTATGTTCTGGCACTTGCTGCAATTAACTACGGCGGTTTACGTGCGACAGGAATGAGCCGCGACAGCACACCGGCGTCTGCGTTGAGCATGGCACTCCTCGTTGCGCTCAGCGTTGTTATTCTTCTCGAAGGTAGTGCGCAAACTCTGGCGCTGTCGGTGATTTTTGCCGTTGCTCTTTATGTGGGTGCTCGCTCGAACGACCGTTTGCTCTACTGGGGTTCTTTTATTGCAACGTGTTTGAACGCCGCAATACTTCTGGCGATGCTTGAGTCTTCCGAGAGCCATCTCTTCTTGCTGAATTTTCAGGCGGCGACCTTTGCCGTTTATACAGCGCAGAGCCTTTATTTTGTCACGAGAAAAATCTATCCGAATGACTCCAAGTTTGCGACAACATGGCTCGTCGGTGGAGTCCTTGCTTCGCTTATCGGCGTCATCGCAGAACTCGAACGTATCGTAAGTTCTACCGAGGCGCGCCTCTTTATGGTGACCTTGGTCTTGGCGTTTTACGCTCTCGGTTTTTTGATGCTGGGATTCCGCAAAAACAATCTTCGGTTGCGTCAAACCGGTTTGGTTTTCTTGGGAGTTGCCGTCTTCAAATTCTATGCTGTCGACATTTGGCAATGGAACACCGCCATCCGCATTATCGCTGGTGTTATTCTCGGAGGGTCGCTTGTGGTGATTAGCTTCTTTTATGAAAAATTTCGTAAGAATTTTCAGCAGTTGGCTTGGCTCTTTTTTATTGTGGGATTGATTTCACCTTCGCAGGAAATTTCAGCGAGCGAAGTCGTGCATCTGAACCGCTATCCTTACGTGCGCGAACTACGTTTAGCCGATACGAACGCCGGCAAAACACGCTTAGGGCGTGTTTCATTAGAAACAGAAATCTACAAAAGAATCGGTGAGAATAATTTACGCATAGTTTTCGAAGGCTCGCCCATTGCCTACCTGCGGAAACTCAACGTAGCAGCGCAACAAGACGCGGTGGAGAGATCGATCCCACAAAGTCAAATCAAAAGGACGACCGACGGGGAGAACACTACCACTTATATCTTTGAAAATCTCGATCAAGTTAAAGTGAAGGCTCTGCGTCTCTTTTTCAAGGAGCATGACTTCGCGCGCACGGCAACCGTCTATCGGAGCGCTGATTCTTTCTCTGCGAGGTTTGAACTTCTGCAGACGATTGTTCAGAGGCGGAACGATGTGCCTCAGTCGATTCTTTTGCAATTTTCACCAACGACACGTTCTATCGAATTAGAAATTGTGAATAACGACAATCAACCGTTACAGTTAGAAGACGCTAAAATAGTGGTTGAACGAGAAGAGCTTATCTTTCGCATTCCCGAATCCTTTCGTGGGTCGCAAAAGCCGATCATCCTTTATTACGGTGCGGCGTATGCGGCGAAACCCAAATACGATCTTTCCGTGTCGGCCCAAGCGCAAAGGGAAGCGCTCGAATTTTCGATGGGTGAAGAGAAAGCGAATGGAGCGTTTAGGCTCACCGTCTTCGATCCGCCTTACTCGACGTGGATTTTCCGTACAGTTTTTTGGCTTCTAATTGCTCTAACGCTTTGGCGTCTCTATACTCTCTACAAAGAAAGACGGCACACCGAGGGAGAGTAGCCGGTTTCAATCGACATGCAGAAGTCGAAATTAATCTTCGGGGTCTGAAGGCGCTGCCGCAGAAGGTTTCTCCAACCTCTGCACCAGTGCCTCGGGACGCATCGCCGAGAGAAAAATAAAATCGCTATCGGTTAAGACCATCGAGCGCAGCTTGCGCCCCATCGTGCAGTCGATGAGATTGTTGTTCTCGCGTCCCATATCGCGCAACCGCTTTGCAACCGCCGTCTCGGGAGAGATGATTGCAACAACCTTGTCGATCGAAACACTGTTGGAAAATCCCACGTGGAGTAGTTTCATTTTAACCTCTCGTTACTCCAGATTGCGCACTTGCTCTCTGAGTTTTTCGACTTCTGTTTTCATAAGAACTGTGAGCGTGTTAATCTCGCCGTCTTGCGCTTTCGCGGACAGCGTGTTAATTTCTCGTTGCAATTCTTGTAAAAAGAACTCTGCTTCGCGGCCCGCGCTTTCGTGTTTACGAAAAATTTCTAACATGCGGGTCAAGTGCATCGCAATGCGGCTGAGTTCCTCCGTTGCGTCGCTTTGAATCGCGCGCAAAATCTCTTCTTTTCGCGTTTGCCATAAAGCTTGCGCGATTTGCATTGTGTTTTTTCTCTCGTTCGCGAGCTTGCTTCTCTCGCTCTTTGCGCTTTCGGTGGAATTATCTACCCAATCGTAATAAATCTTGTGGCGGATTGCCGCAGCTTTCTTTTTCGAGAGATTTGTGTAGAGTATTTTTACGCGTCGAAGGATGCGCGTTAGATAACGGACATGCGTGAGGCATGCGCGCGTGGTGCGGCGGCCCTCAAGCTGTCGCGAGCGGTGCATTTTTATGAGGGCTCTCATTAAATGAAACTCGAATTTATTTTGGTAGACGCGCCAATCTTTTACTCGGCGTTCGACGAATCCTGGAATTTGCAAATACTCGCGGTGATCGAGGGTCACTTTCTTTCGCTTGAGTTGTTGCGCCAAAAAACGCTCGTATTGCAGAACCAAGTCGGTGTTGAAAATTGTGTCTGCCGGCAAGGGTTGCGACGTGGAAAGCGTTACTTCGATATGTCCGCGCATAAAACGCTTGCGGATAATTTCTTCGGCGCTGCTGCGGAACCACGCCAACTCGGATGGGAAAAATAATTCCACCTCAAGAAACCGGCTGTTGACGCTACGTGCGGAACAGACGACCTGAACGCCTTCGACCGTGAAGCGGCTTTCTCCGAACCCCGTCATGCTTTCCATTGTTTGCCTCTATAACGCTGACAAAGATAGAAAGGGACGCTCGGTGTATAGATAAAGGCGCGGATTTATGGCGGCAAAACCGGGGTTAATCCCACAAGACATGTATTGCAACACACCTTGAGGACTAAACCAAGTTAAGCTTCTACGTCGACGCCCTTATCGGTATCAACACCGCGACCGGTTTCGGACGCTTGTGGTTTTTCGTCGTGAGGAGCTAGGCCATTTTGCCCGCGGATCGTCAGATAAAGAAGTGCCTTCAGATCTTCAGCTGAGATCACGGTTGGCTGCGCAGCATCACGGATACCTATTTCTGTTATACCCTGCATAGACTTCCTCTTATTCAAAGTGTCGGCCGCGGCAGTTAAAGTCTTTAAAGAAAAGTGTAATTTTTTTTGGGGGTTCTGCCGAAATATGTCACATGAACAAAGTAAGCATTCTTGCGGCATTCTTCTTGTTTGCGAGTTTTGGTTTGAGCGCAGGGCCCGAAATTTTTGATCCGCTCGCGAGCTGGAAAAGTACGGCCGCTCCCGAAAGACACCCGCTAAAAGAAACGGTCACGGCGAAAAACAATACCGAGATCGCGCGTTACAAATATGACGGCAAGATGCTCAAGCGCATCGACTATTTTACTCTCGAAAAAGTACACGGTGTTGATAAAGAAATTCTCGCAGGGTATACAGTGTTCGAGTATAATAAAGGTTTGCTTCAGAACGAAACTCTATTCGACAGCCAAGAGAACAAAACAGAAGAGATACAATATCTTTATCGCAAGAGTATTCTCGACAAGACCTTGATCCACGACATTAGAGGGCGCGCGCGCATCGAGTGGCGGTATGCGTATGATAAGGAAGGAAATTTAGTCCAAGGGCGACGGTTACTTTCCGGTAAAACGACCGAAAGTTTTCGTCTCTCAAAAACGCCCACCGGGACGATGCAAAGTATTTACAACGCGCGCGGCGAGCTGACTTCAAAAGTAGAGTCGATTTACGAGAATGGACTCTTAACGCTACGTATTAAAACCGGGCTTGTTGGCACGCAGTACGCGGCTTACAAATACAACAGCGCAAAGCAGCTTGTTGAAATTGTTTTTCACGATACCGTGCGCGGGGAAAAGGTTCTTGTTAAAAAACACACGATTGAATACTCGTTAGACGCGGCATCTGCGCGTACAGCGATGAAATAATCGAAGGGCGTTGTGTTACAGTGTAGCTCCCATCAGGAGCCGCGCCTTGAGCCCTTCTTTCAATAGAATTTCGTTTTCTAAGACCTCGAACGAAATTTTCAAAAAATAAAACTGTTTGAGGTTTTTGAGAAGGGCACTGTATTTGATAAGCCGCACATAATCTTTTTCTGTCGTGACGACGAGGTCATAGGGTTTCACGCGTTCGAGTACCATCGCAATGTCGCGCTCTGAAAAATTGTGGTGATCGCGGAAGCTGATTTGTTCGACTCTTTCGGCTCCCGATCGAAGGAGCATTTTCTCAAATGCAGAACTATTCGCAATCGCAGAGAGCGCCCAGACCGTCTCGTGCCGCATCAAGTCCAGACTGTGGAGTTTAGGTTTTGCTTCGACGGAGTATTCGCACGGGATTTGCACCAACCCTTCCGCGACGTGGCGGCTAATAAAAATCTGCGAAAGCCCTGAAGTCTTGCGTATCGATTCGCGCAGCTCGTCGAGTGCGGAAGGCGCAACAAGATCGGTCTTTGTTAGAATGATGACATTTGCGCGCGTTAGACTTTCCACCGGTTCGCGTAAAATCCCTTGCGGCAAAAGGCGGCCGCTGCCAAAAGGATTCGTTGCGTCGACTAATACAACGTCAGCATCACGCGCAAGGCGGTAGTGTTGAAAGCCGTCGTCGAGCAGGAAAAGGTCGATAGGATTTTCTCGAAGGAGCGCCAGTGCATTCTTGTGGCGGTTCCGCCCAACGGCGATGCGAACACCGGGCAAATTCACCGCCATGAGGTATGGTTCGTCCCCCGAATCTTCGCTCGACATCAGAATGCGTTGCCCGTCGGATAGAAGGTTTTCTTTGTGGGAAAGCTTTCCGCCATAGCCTCGCGTCAAGACCGCTTGGTTGGGAAATTCCGACCGCAAAAGTTTACTTAAATAAATTGTCGCGGGCGTTTTGCCCGTACCGCCCGTCGTAATATTTCCGACGGATAAGACTTTCGTATTCGGCAGGGGAATGCTTTTTGTCATGCGGCGGTGCAGGCGGTTGCCAGTATAATAAAGCTTTTCAAGGGGATTCATACAAAGGCTCATTACCCGTCGTGTATTTTGTGAGACAGCGTCGAGCGGTTTGCAGAGGAGCGCTCTCTCTGAAAATAATTGCCCCACGGAAAAAATTCATCGTCCTGGGTTTTATTTTTTCGTCCGCACTCCTCTTTGCAGCAGCTCAGGAAAGGCCGCTCTGGTTCGGAGAAAATGCAGGCGACTCGATTGCATTCCGGTTCGTGACGCGTTTCGAGTTGAGCGAGATGATTCCCGACAGAAACTACCTACACACCGTCAGCGCAAGACGGGTTCCGGTTCATCCAACAAGAGAAAAGTCAAGTGCCGTCGCCAAAGCATTTGCGCAGGACGTGCAGAACGTTGTATTATCCAACCCGAAACTCAAAGAATCTCTCGGTGGAGAAAATACGCAGTCTTCGACCGAATACCGCTGGCGTGTCACGCACCCCGGCAAAGACGTGCTCTACTTAAAACCAGCGAAGAAAGAAATCTTTCTGCCTGATCGCAACCGTATCTTTTCGTTTTATGCACGCGGCGCAGGCAGAGCACACCAAGTCTACGCAATTTTTCGCGGACCAAATCAAGTGCGCCAGGAGATTTTTGTCTGCTCTCTCGATTTCAAAGGCTGGAAGCGTTTTGAGGTTGTCATTCCACCTTATTTGCGACTCCGCAATCCGCAACACTATAACCGGTTCGAGTTATTTTTTGAGGGATTAAAAATTCAAAGCTTCTTCCGCGACCCTGCGGGAACTTCTGTCTTCAATTTTGCCGCGATGATCATCATGGCAGATACATCCGACAAGAATATCCCTGGTGCAGCGATGCCGGACGATCTCTAAGGAGAGCGCGCCTATTCCTCGTCCTCTAAATTGATGTCGGTGAGTAACTTCTGTTCGTCGACATCCATTTCTAATTGTTCGATTTCGATGTAGTCCGGCTTGAAAACGTGCACGAGCGATTGAAGCACTAAATTAGAGTCAAGGTACCAAACTATTCGCTTTGGTTCAAACGCGACGTTTAAGATTTTTATTTTTCCAAGAACATCGACCTCGGGCGGTATTTGCATCAAAATGAAATTCAAATCAAAACCGACGAAGCGCTTTCTACGGTTCACCATAAAAAACGGCGAGTCTCCGCGCGTGAGATGATAGAGAATTGTGTCTTGCAGGTAATTACTAAAACGGCTCGTGAGCTTAACGAGGTCTGGTTTGTGCGTGCTAAAGAAACGCGCCTTGACAAGACGCAGCTTGACGGTGAGGGCTGTAACTTCTTCTTTCTTGAAAGCAAAATCAAAATAGATGTTTCCTGTTTTTAGCCCCAATAATTTTTCGTTGCCTTCTCGAATAATGCCGCGCAAGTGCAAAGTGCGGTGCGCACAGAACAGTCTGAGCTTCAGCAAGCGATCGTAATGGATGACGACATGCTCTTCTAAGAGTTCGTTCAGAACCGTCTGCTTAGTGACCGCTTTGTACATTATGTATTGAAGATACGGTCGCCGGCGTCGCCCAGTCCCGGCAAAATATAACCTTTCTGATTTAATTTTTTGTCGACAACTGTCGTATAGAGAACCACATCGCCGTGTTTTTTTTCAAGAAGTTTAATTCCCTCGGGCGCAGCGATGATGCTGAGCGCACGCAAAGTCTGCGGCTTGTGCTCCTTGAGTTTTGTCAGCGTAAAATCGAGCGATCCCCCTGTCGCAAGCATCGGATCGAGAACCCATACATCGCGCGATTTCAGAGGCGGCGTCTTGTAATAATAGAAACGCGGCTTCAATGTTTTGTGGTCGCGCTCGACACCGACATGCCCCACAGGAGCGTCGGGCAGAAGAGTTTGAAATCCCTCGACCATGCCGAGGCCCGCACGCAAGATTGGAATCAGAATTGGTTGCGACTCCAAACGCACGCCCTTTGTTTTCGCGAGCGGCGTTGTCACGCTCACGCTCTTCACCGCAATGTCATAGGTCGCAAAGGTACAAAGCATCAAGCTCAATTCATAGATGGTTCGTGCGAAGAGCGAAGGCGGAGTTTTCTTGTCGCGCAGCAGTGAAATTTTTTGCTGAATGAGCGTGTGGTCTGAGTAGTTTAGTGTTTTCATAGCGGTATCGGATTGTAACACGAGTATTGACTGTTTTCTGATTCGTTGTGGACGACCGGCGGGAACACGGTGCGGCAAACATCCTGCACTCTGTCGCAACGGGGAGCGAATGAACATCCCGGTGGTTGATTGATAGGCGATGGTATTTCTCCCGATAACGCATAAAAATCTCTGGTGTCGGTGTTGGTATCCAGGCGGCTCTTCGCAAGTGCTTCTGTGTAGGGGTGACGGTGCTTCGCAAAGATAGTCGCCGCATGGCCCACTTCGACAATCCGCCCTAAGTACATCACAGCGACTCTATCTGAAATCCATTGGACTTTAGAAAGATCGTGCGTAATAAAGAGAGCGGCAAAACGATAGGTGGCTTGAAGCTCTTTGAGCAAGTTCAAAATTTGCGCCTGAATCGAAACATCGAGTGCGCTAATCGGTTCGTCTAAAATGAGATATTTGGGTTTGAGTACAAGCGCACGAGCGATTGCAATCCTTTGCCTTTGCCCGCCGCTAAACTCGTGGATTTTGCGCTTAAGAACCGTAGCCTCTAATCCCGTCTTTTCGAGAATTTCCACCACGCGGTCGCGGCGTGCCTTCTTAGGCATCTGGAGACTCTGCTTGCGGATAGCCATCGGTTCTGCAACAATCTGCTCGACAGTCATCCACGGGTTCATCGAAGATGCAGGGTCTTGAAAGACAATTCCTAAATCGCGCCGCATCGAAAGCCAATCTTTTTTTTTCATCGTGCGGCTATCGTAGCCATCGAGGACAAAATAACCTGCGTTGGGTGGGTACAATCCCATGAGTACGCGAGCGAGCGTGCTTTTGCCGCTGCCCGATTCGCCGACGAGCCCCACGATTTCGCCTTCTTGAATCGTTAGCGAAACTTCTTGGAGTGCGCGAACGACGAGCGGTGTGCGGCTTAAAAAGCCACTCTTGACTTTGAAAAATTTGGACACACCGTAAAAGGAAATCATGGAAGAGGCAGCTTGCGATTGGCGAATGCGTTCATTGCGGCAAGCAAAATACGTCGGAGTGCCTGGTTACCGAGGCGTTTCTTCTTGAAGCCATGCTTCGCATCTAAAAAAATACTGTATGTCAGACTTCATCCTCGCCGGGGCAACGGGGCTTGTGGGCCAGGAACTTCTTTCACAGCTCGGTCAAGAGCAACCCACCGCAAACGTATGGTGCGTCGGCAGAAGAGCTCCTGCCGCGTTGCGTCCTCACGTGCAATTCGTCGAGCACAACTTCGCGTCGATAATTAGTTGGCCT
>CAUJII010000143.1 GCA_963205035.1 Spirochaetota bacterium | reverse complement strand
TCGGTAATCGTCACCGAAATCGACACCGGCACGCGGAAGCCAACCTCGTGAAACGCCTCTTCAAACGCGACGAGCGCGGCTTTGACATTCAACGTGTCGAGGTTTGTTTCGGGTAGTAACAAATCAACCCCTGCTTTGAGGAGTGCTACGGTCTGCTCTTTGAAGCATGCTTTGAGCGCATCGAAATTTGTCGCACGGTAGGCTGGGTTATTCACATCGGGAGAAATCGACGCAGTTTTCGTCGTTGGTCCAAGAGCTCCCGCGATAAAAATTTTTCGCGGCTTGACGCCTTGCGCTTCGCAGTCCGTGTAATAACTATTACGCGCCGCCAGCGTGCAGAGCACAGAGGCTTCATTGAGTAGTGGGACTAACTCCTCGAGCGCATAGTCAGCCTGAGAAATCGAGTTGCTGCTAAAAGAGTTCGTTTCGATGATGTCTGCCCCAGCGTCGATATACTCGCGGTGGATTTGCGAGATGACGTCCGGGCGCGTGAGGCATAAAATGTCGGAGTTCCCTTTGAGTGGTATCTTATGCTCTGCTATGGATTTCCATAGCTGGGGGGTGCTATGGAATTCCATAGCACCCATGGCTTTCCAGAGTTCGTCGGGGTTTTTTGCACCCGTGCCGCGAAAATCCTCTTCGGAGAGCTTCGCACGTTGGATCATGGTTCCCATCGCGCCGTCTAAAATAAGGATGCGCTCGGAAAGAGCCTGACGGATTTCAGCCTCGGAGTATTTTGCCATAAATCGATGTATATAAATGTATCGATGTGTTGTAAAGAGATTACAAGCTGGGCGCGGGTGAAGGAAATTCCACTCGTGTCTTCCAGGCTTTCAGTCGTTATTCAAATATGCAGATTTATATCGGCGATGAGCCTTTGCAGTTTGAACTCGAAAAAAATACGCCTTTCGCTCAGATCTTAAGCGAGTTAACCGAGTGGGCATCGTCACAAAAGGTATTTATCATTGATTATCATATCGAGGCAAAACCGGGTTTTGAAAACAACGAACATCTTTCTTCCGATGAGATTGAAACCCTGCGCGTGAACGTCGGCAGCCAAGAAGATTTAATAGACTCTAATTTGCGCGAGCTTATCGACTATACCGACCGTGTGGGAATCCATGTCGCGAATCTCATCGAGACGCAAAAATCTCCCGACGAAAAAGACGCGAGCGAACTCAAGACGGCATGGGCTTTTGTCGTCGAGTCGGTCGACGCTCTCTCGCAGCATCTCGAAGCGCAAGACAGAACGAGTTTGAAAAACGCCGTGTCGGTCCTTACTCAAGTCCCCGATCTTATCGAGAAACTCAACGCCCTCGCGATAATCCAAAATCAACTGAAGTTATGGCTGCGCCAGACGGAGTTCTCACGTATCTCCAAAGAAGAAGCGATCGAGCAACTCGTCGAATTTAGAAAAAGGCAAGATGCGTTGAATCAAGACCTTGAACAAATTGCAGCGAAGCTCACGCAAGGCAAAGAGCAAGAAGCTCTCACTTTGTTGGAACCGGTCTCGCAGATTCTGGTTGACGCCGTTCTGCTCATGCAAATCGCCGAAGACTCAAAATACAAAGACGCGCAAAAACTTGTCGAGCTCTTAGGTCAGTTGACCGCTGCAATCGACCAGCGCGACTTGGTGACCGCAGCAGACATCGTCGACTTCGATTTACGCGATTTGTTGAAAGCAGTCGCTTAGTCTTCTCAATCGAGTTTAGGCTTAGAACTCGCTGGTACGATGTTCCGCCTAAACTCAATCGTCGGTTAGCCGAGCCACTTCAAACCGGTCGACTCTACCAGCAAAGAAAAGATCTTTGAGGTTCTGCATGCTCTTCGTCATGTCTGAAACAAAAAGCTCGATGCGCGATTCTACTTTTTCGCGTAGGATTTGCCTCTCTTCTAAAAGGCGCGCGAGTTCAAGCGCTGTCTCTTCAGCGCTGTCGATGAGCGTAAACTGTGGGTAGAGTCTCTTAATCGCCGGAGCGATCAGTGGGTAGTGGGTACATCCCAAAATGAGATATTCTGCTCCGCTTACCGAAAGCGGGTCGAGATAATCTTTGAGGATGATTTCTGCCGCAGCACTATCTGCATATCCTTCTTCGATGAGAGGCACCAAGAGTGGGCATGCTTGGCTCACGAGCTTCTGCGTGCCGCGTTTGAGATTGAGCGTCTTTTCATACGCGCCACTTTGGATGGTTCCCCGTGTCGCGATGAGCCCTGCAACGCTTTGGGATTTTGCTTTTTGAGTCAGCGACCGGATTGCGGGTTCGATCACTCCCAAAACAGGAATTGCTGTCATTTCTCTAATGGCGTCGAGCGCAAAAGACGATGCGGTGTTACACGCGACGACGATTGCCTTGATGTTATGCGATAGCAAGAATTGCGTAATTTCACGCGAATAACGGATGATTGTCTCGCTCGATTTGTTGCCATAAGGCACGCGTGCTGTGTCACCGAAGTAAACGAGATTCTCATGAGGCAGCCTCTTATGGATTTCTCTGAGAACTGTGAGACCACCCAATCCCGAATCGAAGACTCCGATGCTATTATCGTTCGTTGCCACGCTTCAATTCGCAACGCAAAGGCGGCTCACGATGCTTTGTCTAAACCAAAGACCGTGTGCACGAGCCGCAGCGCGTCTTTGCCTCGTTCTTTTGCGATAACGCACGAGATTTTTATTTCGCTGGTTGAAATCATTTCAATATTGATGCTGTTATCTGCAAGTACCTTGAACATACTCGCAGCGACGCCCGTGTGTGATTTCATTCCCACACCCACGGCCGAGACGATTGCAATATTTTCATCGGATGACAGAGAGCCGGAACCCCAAACTTGAATTAGATTTTGTAGCGTCGCAGTTGCTTCTTTTACCGAGTTCACAGGCAGAGTAAATGAGATTGTGTTTGTCTTGCCCTTTCCGGTTGTCGCATCGCCTCTGCTCGAAGATTGCACGATAACGTCGATATTGATTTTCTTTTCGGCGAGCGCTTGAAAAATTTCAGCGGCAACTCCGGGCTTGTCAGGTATATCTGCAACTGTCAGGCGGGCGTCGTCTTCCTTGAGAGTTACGCCGGTTACGGTAATTTTTTCCATCATGTCTTTTTCGCTCATTACTTTTGTCCCTTCGCTATAATTAAAACTCGATTTAACGTGGATGATGACGCCATATTTTTTTGCAAACTCGACTGCGCGGCTATGGAGCACTCCCGCACCTAACGAAGCCAATTCTAACATTTCGTCGTAGCTGATATGCGAGAGCTTGCGCGCACGCTCTACCTGGTTTGGGTCGGTCGTATAAACCCCATCGACATCGGTATAAATTTCGCATTCGCTTGCTTTAAGCGCAGCAGCTAAAGCGACCGCTGTGGTGTCGGACCCGCCGCGCCCGAGAGTCGTAATGTTTTGGTCGTGGTCGACGCCCTGAAACCCCGCGACGATGCAGACATACCCTTTTTCGAGAGATGAAGTCAGCCGCTCTGTGTCGATGCTCTCGATGCGTGCGTTGGAAAAGTTGCCGTCGGTAACGATGTTGACTTGCCCACCGGTGAAGCTGCGTGCAGGCACTTGAATTTCGTGGAGTGCCATCGCCAGAAGCGCGATTGAAATTTGCTCACCCGTTGAAAGCAGCATGTCCATTTCACGCTTGGGCGGCGTAGGCGAAAGCTTTGCCGCAAGTTCGATGAGATTGTCGGTTGTGTCGCCCATTGCAGAGACAACGACAACGAGTTGGTGGCGTTTTTCGTAATAACTCTTGATGCGGTTGGCGACGCGCTTGATGCGCTCTGCATCGCCGACTGAAGTTCCGCCGAATTTCTGAACAAGTATAGTGCTCATGTTTTTCTTAAATTGGAGCACCATATCCGGTGGGTGAGACGCACCGTCAGTAAAAGTGCTTGTCC
>CAUJII010000142.1 GCA_963205035.1 Spirochaetota bacterium | reverse complement strand
CGCTTGCGACCGGCGTCGGTTCAGACGTGCAAAGGCCTTTGGCGACTGTCATCGTAGGCGGGCTGACGGCGGCGCTCCTCTTGGTGCTCACCGTTTTGCCATGCCTTTATGTGCTCCTCGTCGAGAAGAAGAACCACGAGGGGGCAATACCATCGAGTATTAGAGCCGATGAAGCGGAAGGTTTTCATATCAGCGCGGTAGAGGACGATACCGAAACGCACCGCTTGCTTGCGAACCACGAGCGCAATCAGACGGAAAGAAAACGGAACAAAGGAAAGAAAAAGCGGTAAGGGGCGGGCGAATCGTGGGATCGTGAAATTGTGCGCTTGGGTTTTGGCTGCTCGAAGTGACGCAGCACCATTGGAATCCTTCACATATGGATGTGCCAGAAGAATACTTCAATGACCTGCGCGCCGAGGTATGTTCCGCCCGGTTTCATCGTAGAGTGCATCGCCGCCGCATCTGAAAAATCTGTGACGGGGCCGAGCAGCCCATTCTTGAAATTTTGGCGGTCATCGGCAAATTCAAAAAGTTTGTATTGGTTTTCGCACCGTTCGGGTGGCGCCGAGATATAGAGTTTAATCGCCGCTGAAATTTCGCGCACGCCTTCGGGGTAATGATTACTCCACTCATGGCTCTCGCTCGGCGTTTTGCAAAATAGCCGCTGCATCAAAAAGAAATTTCCTGCCGAAAAATGGAACGCGCCATCGATGACAGCCCACACGGCTTCAGGGTCGGCGGCCGTGAAGGCTTCGGTGAGCATCGGGTTTGCGAAGTACGGCTTGTCGCTATCCGACGTGTAGGTCCAATAAAAAAAACGGGCCGCCGTCTGGAGCGAACAGATCATGCCCGTTGGGTATTTTTATTTTTCTCAGTTGTGAATCATCGTTCATGCATGCAATCCACCATACATTCCATGCAATGTAAAATGTATTTACGCATGCCACACAATGTCAGATCGCTATCGTATGCGTCTGCACTACCATTTAATGCTTTTCTGCATCGTTTCTTCCGTCTACGCCCGTGCAGGTGGCGGCGGCAGCTACCGTTCGTCGGGTTCAAGTTCATCGCGTTCGTCTTCGTCGAGTTCGTCGTCGTCTTACCGTTCGAGTTCCAGTTCTTCATCGTATAGATCATCGTCGTCAAGTTCGTCATCGTCCTCTTCGAGCTATAGCTCAAATTCGAGTGGGTCGTCATGCGTGCCCGTCGTGCCGATAAAGCAACGCGAGCGCGTTTATGACTTTGCCCGTGCAGGGCTCGTCGGGGTTACCGAATCGATAAAATTTGATGTGACTGCCCAGCTCCTTGCGAAAAACAATGATCCCGATTTTTGCTTCGCGACCAACCTGCCACCTGCATGGAAAGAATCCTTAGAATTCAAGCACGACAAAAGTTTAAAGTCGACTTTTGTCTCCGGAAACAAATTTTCTTTCCATTTGGCAGCGCCCAAGCCCGGCGAGCACACGGTGCAATTTCAGGTGGATTTCATAACGGCACCGCTGCCGACCGCTACCGGAATACGTCTTTATTTCACGCCTGAATGCGAAGCGCAGTTACCATGCAAGCTGCGCTTCGAACATTTACCTCTGGGTACGCAAATTTCTATTTTGGGAGAGGCGAATCATACGGCAAAATCCACTGTCCAAAACAAAGTAGATGCGCGTCGTACCTTTGCGTTCGATACGGCGCAAAGCAAAAATGCGCAGCTTGTCAAGCTCGATATCCCTGACGCCATCAGCCGCGACGCTGTAAAAAATTACTGGCAGAATCGCCATCTTGCCCTCGAATCAAAAACACAATTTAGCATATCCAACGACGGCACCGTCAATGCAAAGATTGAGTTGCCCGCAGCTCAGCCGAATCAGGATGGCAGATCGCTCACATTACCGGCGGGGCCGGCGAAAACGCAGCGCTACATTATCGGCGCAACTGATATAATGTACGGTTATGCGAGTAGCTACAGTGACGAGATAGATTTCCACCTTGCGTACAATCGCAACGACTATAGCTACTCGCTCATCGATGCGCTGACAACCGACGCCGATGGGCGTCAAAGGCTTACCTTAGCACTACCCGCGTTGGTTACAGGCGACGGCATGAAGCTTCTTGATTCGGGAAGCGAAGCGCACCTGACGTATCGCAAAAAAATTACCGTCGAATTGCCGCCGGGTATTCAGGTAGACGCCCAACTCATTCAATGCCTGCGCCCGAACGGGACTGAATGTGCTTTCTACGAGAAGGTTTCAGCAAAGACACGACAAGCCGGAAACATTTTGACCCTAGAACCGGAGATACCGCAGGCGACAAGCGTTTGGTATCTGATACTCAATGTCACCCAAGGGAAATTTGATACACCTACCCTATGGAAAGAAATTCAATTTTCGGTTTGGCAATACTCGGTTTTGGGAAACTACCCGCGTTGGGTGTTTTTTGCGGGAGTAACCGCCATATTTCTCACTCTTATTTTTTTGATTTTATTTTTTGTTATGCGCAGCAGAGCAAAACGCGCACGGTTAGAGCGCAAGGCAAATGCAGAGCGTGAAGGCGCGATAGTCCAGAGTATTCGCCAGAGCGATGCCGCTTTCGATTTGGATAAATTCACGACACGCGCGCGCCTGATTGCCGAAAGAATTCAATCCGCCTGGTCTAAGGGGGATATGTCCACAATGCGGCGTTTTTTGTCGCAGGGCGTCTACAACCGCTTTCGCCTGCAGCTCAAAATCATGCGCGAAATCGACAAACGCCAGAACGTTCTGGCGGATTTCAAAATAAGAAAATTTCATGCCGTCGTACACAAGCATTCGGGTGCATACGATTCGCTGCTCGTCAAGCTCGATGCCGAACTACGCGACGCGACAATCCACTGCGATGCTACACCCGACGAAGCCCATCGAGCAGCAAAAAAGGCGCCGCTGCAAAGTTTTGTCGAATACTATACGTTCATGCGCCGCCGCGACGCTAAAACGACAACTCAGGAAAGTATCGATGCGTGCAGCCGTTGCGGCACTCCGTTTGCCGGCGAAGGCGAAATTACAAAATGCAAAAGCTGCGGCGCGGTCATGGGCTCGGGTACATACGATTGGGTGCTCGCCGAAATTACGCAAGAGAGCGAATACCAAGGCGACCGCGCGCGCCGTAATCTGCCGCAGGGCCTCAGCTACGACCGCGTTGAAGACCGCGCTTCGTTTATTTTCTGGCGTGACCTGATGGCGCGCATGACGGGCAGCATGGCGTATATTCGTCGCGACGCGCAGGACAATTATCTCAAAGAGCAAAAAGAAATAGCGCCGCTCTTCGATGTCGCCGTTGGCGCAGTTGACCTCGAAAACTTGACGACTGATACAGATGGCTACTCGGCGCGCGTACGCATTAAATGGTCGGCGGCGGCAGAGCCAGGCCTAGAGCCGCGCCACCGCGAATCCATTTTGACTCTCGGTGCAAGCGCCGATGACGCCACGGGGGGTGCGGGTGGCTTCTCAGACCCGGGCTGCGAAACCTGCGGTGCACCCTTGCCCGAAACCGACAGTGAAAAATGCAGCTATTGTCAATCGCCGATACAGGCGAAAAACAAAGACTGGCTTTTGACAGGCAGCGCAACAACGATGGAATGAGTGCACACGTTTCATATTTCATATTGATTGCGAAAAGTTGGCGGCGAATTCAAGGCTGAGATGAATAATATCACCGTAACCGGGGGCGTCGTTCTCACCGAACGCGCCGACATTTTGCTGGGCCGGATATTCGCCTCGAAGGGTTATGGCATCGGGCTCTCGCCGCCCCATCGAACATCCAACGTGTCGAACCGTGATTTGTGCTATTCGATCATTGTGTTAAGCAGACCATCCAACGCCACATAGCAAGCTTCCATGCCTTCGCTTGCTCCCTCGCCAAGCACCATCTTGCATATTTCGGCGGATGCATACTTTACCACATGCGTCATAAGCGTGCGTTCGCCTTCGCTCGTAAACGTGCGCGACTCGACCGACGCGTTGGCATCTTCGGGCGCATTCGCATCGAAGACAGATAAATCCATCGCATAATTTTCTGTGTTCGCAATGCACTGCGGCCGCAGGACTTCGATGAAATGACCATAAACACCCATTTTCGTGTCTTCGGGGCCCGCATAGACGTATAAATATTTACCGCCCACCTTGAGATCGTGTTCAATCGAGAATGGCCCTTTACCATCGGGGCCGATAAGCCAGCGGCGCATGAGCTCGGGCTTCGTGAAGCAGTCATAGACCAACTCGCGTGGCGCGTTGAAAGTGCGCGTCATCACGACTTCAGTCTCACTGCGTTTTTCAATTTTAAGCTCGTTTGTATTTTGTTTCATTTTCTCTCCTTCTTCGCCTGGATAATTTTCAATTCTTCGAGTAAGCCATCGAGCGCAAGGTAACGCTTTTCCCACGCATGCCGGTACTTTTCAATCCACTCGGTGGCTTTCTTGAGCGGCGCAGTTTCAAGGCGACGCGGGCGTTCTTGCGCACGCACGGTTGTCGAGACGAGTCCCGCCTCTTCTAAGACTTTGAGATGCCGCGAAATCGCTGGCTGGCTGATCTTGTAAGGTCTTGCAAGCTCGGTGACAGTCGCCTCGCCACGGGCCAACCGCATAAGGATTGCCCGCCGTGTCGGGTCGGCGAGAGCGGCGAAAGTGGCGTCTAAATTTTGCATAGATAATACGTTATATAACATATTGGTAATATATAGATTCACCGTCAACTAAATCACAAATCGCGCCAGATCTCCCACAAGGCTAAATGCCTTGACAACGTCTCTGCCGTGGTATAGGCGCTGGTACGGTCAAAGTACCGGAGAAAATCTATGACTCAAGACATAGACAATAGAAAAAAAAGACTCATCGAATTGACTGACGCTTTTTGCGACGAACTTCTTGATGAGGAGTACAAATCATTGGCAAAAAAGCTCATTGAAAAAATGGCGCGAAAAAAACACGTGCCGTTTGAATCAGGAAAAATTGAAATTTGGGCGGCCGCGACAATCTACTGCCTCGGTCAGATCAATTTTCTCGATGATAAGTTAAGTGAGCCATACCTCGAAAAAAGAGCCATTTGTGAAGCCTTCGGTACTTCGCTAAGTACAACTTCCCAAAAAGCGAAAGTAATACGCGACATGTTCAAGTTAAATTACTTTGACCCAAATTTTTCTATAGCAGCGATTCTCGAAAAGAGCCCCATGAATGACGTAGTCTTCGTTAACGGGCTATTTATTCCTAAGAGTATGTTGCGGTAGGCTGCGCAAGTCGGGGACTTCAGTCTTGCCGACATAAAGTTTCATCTACCAGGAGTCGGCATCGAGTTAATCCGCAAGGTTGTGAAAAATTTGAAATCCTTGGGCAAGATTCGCAACAAAGGACGCGGTCGTAACGCGCGCTGGGAAAAGACATGAGAGTGTGCTGCGGGCACGACCAGTTACCTGTGGTGCGATCCGCTTCGGAGGCCAAGGGCGAAATCACTCCGAAGACGGAGACTCGCAAAGCCTCGTCGCGGCGACCGACTTATTAGACAGTCCCCTACTGCCTCAAATAAACATAAGCCGCGCTATGACCCCCCTTCGATACGCTGCGCTACTCAGGGACCAGTCGCCACGCAGCGCACATAATACGAAGTCGACTTGGCAACACTGGAAATAATGGGCGTGGCGCTCGGATCAAACTTGACATTCCACGCGTTGGTGTAGCCTGACTGCTGAGTCGTCGACGTCCAGTAATTTTGAGTAAGTGTTCCCGGAAAAACCGTGGCGCGAATTAAAGCCCCGCTCGCCACGGAAGAATCCACTAAACTTGAGAGTTCCGCTACGCTGGGCAAGCGCCAACTGCGCCCAGCAAGAATAAGCGTGTTGCAAAACGTAACAGCCAGGCCGAGAGTGAACCATAGCGCGAAACGGTGTCGTTTCATCGCGGTTGCGGTGTGGTGCGGTGTGGAGCATGGTACAAAAAGTTCAGGAGGCGTTGATAAGTCAAGAAAAAGAGCCTTGCTTTCGGTCAGGAGGGGTGTGAGTCTATGCGGGAACTCGGTACGAAACAAGTAGCAACGCTAACTAAAACCAGCAGCCCATTTGCACGATAATCGCTTTTGCATTGATTTGCAGATTTTGGGAGTAATCCAAGTTAAGCGTCGCGGGCCCCAAGCGGATACCCAAACCCAAAGCAATTTGGTTGGAGACCAGAACGGGGCGAAACGTCGCCTCGTTCGTCAGGATGATTTGCGCTGTGTCGCCAATCTTGAATTGCGAAGCTCCCGAACCCGTGCTGGCAGAGACAGAGAGAAGTCCAGTCGCCGTGTTCGTGAATGTCGACGAGCCCAGGTTCAAAGAAGACAGCCAACCCAGGCGACCGACAAATATACCCCAAAAAGGCTTCACGAAAATAAGACCTGTCGTCGCCGAATAGACATTCCATCTGAGATCAAAGCGATCTCGAAACGATACACTTGCCGTCGCCGTCGCTGAGTTGTCACCCGCTGCGTCAAATCGAAAGCTCTGCGTGGCGTTTGTGAAATCCGCTGTGAGCGAGCCGTGCATATAAGCCAAATCGAAAGGAGCAACGATCGCAAAGCTATACCATTCCTTGCCGGGCTTTTTTATCTCACGCGTTAGCGTTGCACCAAAATTGATAGGCTGAAATGAGATACTCGCCCCTTTAACAGGGAGCGGCATCTGGGGCAAATAAAACCCGCGCACTTGAATTCCAGTTTTTTCGTCGAGTCTAAATCCGCCGACAAGGTTTGCTGCATACATCGGCATCGCTTGCAATTGTTCGTCACCCTGTCCTTCGCCGCTTGGCAAGACAAGACCGACGGAGGGTTCGAGTTGAAAAAAAGGCCGCTCTGCCTGTTGGCTTTGTATACCTATCGTCGAGGCAAACGCCGCCGAGTTGACGATACCCGGGCCTGCGATTGAAGCTACGCCGAAGAAGACTTGGTCCAGAGTCGTTCCCAGTTTTGTGATGAGCTCTTGCGCAAGAGGTCCGCTCAGATCAACCGTCGACGATTGGATTGTCAAACCGCCAAAGATAGGCGCAACAGAACAAAACCACACCGCAAAGAAGAATCGTTTCACCATACGCGCGCCCCTGCGTAAAAATTGATTACTGTTTTCTGCTCTGTCTTTGGCGATTCGGCAAAACTTATCTCAAGCCCCAAACCGAGAAGAAGGGTATCGTCCAAGAACTTTTGATCGACACCAAGACGTATGTACCCCGCAGTCGCAGAATCGATTTTTTTTAACGCGCTATCGGCACTTTTATAGAAGGCACTGGCATGGCGAAAGTTGAACTCACCGCGTGGGGTCAAGATCCGCGATGTGATGGGAATTTGCAATCCCAAACCAACGCTCCAGTGGATACCCCAATAGACGAAAACCTGTCTGAAATCAAATCGCGCTTGTGCGTGCGACGCGTTGATTAAGAGAACTTCGTTACCGCTATCGTCTTGCGATTGAATGCCCTGCGGAAAACCCGTGAATTGGCCGCGCAATACGACGATGCTCGCATCTTCCTTCCATAGAGTATAAGGCAGCGTTGCAATAATGCCAAATTCGGCACCCCGGTTGTTCTTGAGAACTGGATCCTCAGAGCCGATGGAGTTCAAACCTGCCGTAACGCCTATCTGCCACTGGCGCGGTTTTTCAATAAATACGTCTGTTGCGAAAAGCGGCGCAAAGGCCGGCATGCAAAAGAGAAGAATTCGTAAGGCTGTCGCTCTCACTTCTAGTAACTATTTTTTGGCAAAATTCAGTTTGGCAAGTTCATTCCTCATCCTCTTAACGCAATAACTAATCCCGCAATAAAACCAAGAATAATTCCAATCGGTACGGTCAGCATCGGTATGAAGGACCATGCGGGATTTTGGTCAAACTGCGCCAGAATAAACGGAATGAAAAAACCGAGCAGTGCGCCTGCCACGGACATTCCGAGGACGATGAGAATTCCTATCATGGGCTGAGCCTTGTGGAACCGGTGCTGCGTAAAGACGAAATTCTCGCTTCCCTCTCAATTATTTGCAAGCCATGAGCGCATGTTCTCGAAGCACTCCGCCTCTTCTTCAATGAGAGGAATATGCCCGGAGCTTGCGTATTCATGGTATGCCGCGTGCGGCATCGTTCGTGCCACCGCTCGCACTTTGCTCGTATCGACAACCTTGTCGTGCGTTCCCGTAATAAAGAGCGTCGGCAGCAAGTTACCTTTCAAGAGTGGGCGTAAATCCGCCTTGTCGATAATCTCAAGCCACGCAGCCATCACCTCGGGCGCAATTTGTAACATCTGTTCGCGGTAGTTCGCAACGTAGTCTTTTGCATCGACGCGTCTAAAAAATAGTTTTGCATTATGTAAGCCCACCTCGAAAATATTTTTGAACGCATCGGGGAGATCCCTCATGAACTGAAAAGGCAAATGCAACGGGCCATGAAGATTCAGTTTATGCAAATCTCTGGCAAAGCTCAAAGGGCCTTCTACTCGGCCGTAAATCACAGGCGCAACTGCGATGACTCGCTTCACAAGACGCGGTTCTTGGCACGCCATCGCAAGGGCTAAGAGACCGCCCGTCGAATGACCAACGAGCGTCACGCGCTTTTTTCCCGTGAGTTTCTGGATTGCCGACCATTGCAACGCGCTTGCACGCACCAGGTCAACGTTATCGAGCGCGTGGATGTCAGTCTTAGGGTGGTGGCCTATTAAATCGAAATTATAGACTGTCCCCATTTCTTGAAAGTGAGCGATTGCGGGGGCCCAGAAGTTACGCACCGAGCACCAACCATGGATTAAAACAAAAATTTCGCGCCCGGTGCCGTATTTTTCGTACGCAAACGGGATTCCTCCCGCTTCTATCGACTGCTGTGTCATTGCAGGGGCCAGAAACAAATCGTCAAAGACGAGGTCGATACAAAACGAGTAACGGAGATTTTCACAGGGCGTGCGATAAATCAGGTGGGGGCGTTCGTGCAAAAGGGTTTTCAATGTATTCGGAAATATGAGTGTGTGCAGCATGGCATTTACTGCGCTCATTGTCGATGATTCGCAAATTATGCGCGAGGTGCTGACTAACTATGTTCTGGCATTCGGCGGCGAAATCTCCGGCACGGCGGCCGACGGCGAAGAGGCTTTGGAGCTTTTCAAGACACAAAACCCCGACATCGTTCTTATGGATATTACAATGCCCAACCTCGACGGCATCCAGACGTTGCGGCTTATGAAGAAGGAACGTGCTGATGCGAAAGTTCTCATTATCTCTGCGTTGAACGACAAGAGCATGGTGTTACGCGCGCTCGACGCCGGTGCCGCGAATTTCATCCACAAGCCCGTAACAGAAGAGGCGGTGCGCTCTGCGATTGAAAAACTCATTTCATGAGCAGTGTTGTACGCGTTTTCTTTGCGGTTCTCCTTTTTGCTCTCGTCCTGCCACGGCCAAACGCCGCAGTTCAAAATACTATTCTCGCCAAAGACGGAGTCATCGACCTCCGTCATTCAGATTTCTCCGGCTCGGAAACTTGGCTACTCAACGGCGATTGGAAGTTCTACTGGCATAAATTTATTTCTCCGTCGACAAAAGCGGCAGAAGAAATCGAGGGCCCGTCGATTCCGTTGGAGGTTCCGGGATATTGGCGCGGGCGTCTTTTCGTTGGCGCTCCTCTTCCGCGATACGGGTGGGGAAGCTATCGACTGCGTATCCAATTACCCCCCAAGACTCCAGCACTCTCCTTACAGATCGGAGCGGTGGGAACCGCGTATCGACTCTACGCAAACGGAGAACTTATCGCTCAAGCGGGTGTTGTTGGAAAAGACGCCGCTGCAACAGAACCTGCAATACGGATAAGGACGGCGAATCTTCCACAGGCCGATGCCGCAAACAGCATAACTCTGGTAATGCACATCGCCAATTACGACGATAAGAACGGCGGTATATGGCGCGCAGTCAAATTTGGCCCCACTCCCATAATCGAGGCGCAACATCAAAGAAGTCAATTACTCGATATATTCCTTATCGGAGCGCTGTCCCTTATCGGGTTGCACCATCTCTTTTTATTCTTGAGATCGCGAAAGGAACCGGCGCAACTTGCGTTGGCGCTTATCTGTCTTGACTTTGCGCTGCGCACCGCGCTTGAAGAAAGCCTACTCATCTACCTCGTTTTTCCCGACGCTTCGTGGTATACCGTTTTTCGTTTCGCGTACCTAACTTTTTATATAGGCGCACCTTTGGTTGTTTGGTTTCTGCGCGAAATATTCCCTCTCCATTTTCATCGTCGAGTTTTTCAAGGATCGGTCATCTTTATGGGGATAATGAGCGCGGTAGTCGTATTTTCGCCGCCGGCAATTTATACAGAAACGCTCGTTGTAGCACAGACCTTTGTCCTCTTTCTTATTGTGTATAGTTCGATTGGTATTTTTCGAGCGATGCTCGCGAAAGAACCTGGGGCACGCACTCTGGGGTTTGCTCTTTTGATTCTGTTCCTTACTATCTCGTTTCAAATGATCTTGGTCCATTATCCTCTGGTTGCAAGGGATGTAGGAGCCTATGAATTTTCGCTGTGGGCGTTTCTGCTCTTGATACTTGCGCAATCGCTCGTGTTGGGCATGCGTCAAGAAAGAGCATACACTGCGCTTGTACATCTAACCAACGAAAATAAGTCTCTTATTGCCTCGATGGATAGAAAAATTATCGAAAGGACTGCGACAATTGCCGAACTCAATGCCGAAGGCGACGCGGTGCTCGACTCGCTAAACGAGGGAGTTTTTCTCTTGAACGCTGAGAGAAAAATTGGTCTCAAATTTTCAACGAAGCTCTTAGATATTTTTGAACTGGAAAGTGAAGATATTGCGGGCGTGACTTTTGATGACTTTATTGCCAAGGCGACACTTGCTCCTATGACCGACGACACGCGGATTTTCTTGAACGTGCTTTTTAACCCGGTCATGGACGATATGGCGGCGTGCGATCTCAACCCCTTACAAAAAATGCCGATTACGAGCCGCAGCTCCGGCAAGAAGCGGATCGTGAGTTTTAACTTCACACGGCAGTGGTATAATAAAAAAATTCGTGCGGTCTTTGTTTCCGTGAAAGACATAACGGCTGACGAAGCTTTGAAAGTCCAACTTGCCGAAAGTACAGCCAAGGCACAAGCGCAGCAAGAAATAGTCCACACGCTCTTTAGCGTGAAAGGAGAAAGTCTGCGCACGTTCTATGAGAGCATCGCGCAAGAAATGGCTGACATCGAAGACGCGCTCAACCCAGAAGATACGCTCGATAATAAATTGCGCGTCGAGAAGGTCTTCCGCGCAGCGCACACCATCAAAGGTAGCGCGCAACTTTTTCAGGTACACTTCATCGCGAATGCCGCACATAACTTTGAAACTGCATTGCAAGAAGTTCGCGAAAGAGATTCGATTGAAAATATCGATTTGCTCGGCGTGCAAGTCGCTATTGCCGATTTTTATCAAGCCTTAGACGAGTTTGAAGTTGCGATTGAGCGGATGCGCCGCTTCAAGAACGAAACAGAATCGATACAGTTTAGCGCCGTCGACCTCTTGCGGACTGCATTACCCCGCCTTGTTGTTGATTTGTCGGAAAAACTGGACAAGAAAGTGCGTTTGGAATTTGAGAATTTTACAACAGAGTCAATCCCCCGTGAATTTGTGGCGGCACTGCGCGATTGTCTCGTGCAGACGCTGCGGAACGCACTCACTCACAGCATCGAGCTGCCCCGGGAGCGCGCCGCTCTCGGCAAGAATGAAGACGGTCTAATTACGATTGCGGTTCGTGAAACGAAAGAAACGCTCGATGTTGTGGTGCGTGACGATGGACGCAGCTTCGACATTGCCGCGATCAAAAGGCGTGCTGTCGAACGGGGACTAATCCGCGAAAGCGATGCCGCAGCTCTTGACGACAAGAAAGCGCTTGACTTTATTTTTGAATCGGGGTTCTCTACGGCTGTGCCCGGCGGTGTGACCGCTGGCCGTGGTGTCGGAATGGAAGTCATTGCAAAGAAAATAAAGCAGTTAGGGGGTACAATACGCATCGATTGGCAAGTAGGTATTTTTACTGAGTTTACCTTCGCCTTGCCAAAAAAATAGTGGCCCCGATGCAAGACGTGCCCAACAACACCGATGCACAGGCCGAAAATGCGGCCCATCCGCCTCGCCAAAATACCGAGGCCGATTTTCAACGCATTTACAATAAGAGTAATAACCGCGTCTTGAATTACATCATGCGCTCTGTACGCGACCGCGACGAGGCGTTGGATTTGCTGCAAGAGGTCTTCATCACTTTTTATGACAAGCTACCCCACCTCGACGTCTCAACCGACCGCATCGAATCGTGGCTCATCAAGACGGCGCGCAACGTCATCTTGACTTATGTGCGCGACACGCACCGCCGCCTCACACGCGACTTGCAAAACACGCAAGAAAGCGACACTTGGGAAAAAGACAACCAAGTGGGAAAAATATACCAGAAAGAGCTCGAAAAACATATCGACGATTTTCTGACATCACTCAACGACAAAGAACGCAACTTGTTCATCTTGCAAAAAATCGAGCAAGTAAGGTATCACGACTTAGAAAAAATTTTAGAACTCCCCCAACGGACGATGAAGCGCATGGCCGCGAACTTGCTGCAACGGCTGAAAGAAAGAACAACGTTCGACAAGGACTACTTAGAAGACTAAGTCTTCTCTTCAAAGACCCTCCAGCGAAAGTTTCGATAAATTTCTGCGGGCTGAAAATTTTTCTTATACGCCATTTTAGGGTGCCCTTCGAGCCAAAGACCTAAGTTCAGGTAAGGCAATCCCTCGGCTTTTGTTTTGGCGACCGCTTGCAAGATGTTGAACGTTCCAAGAGAGCGTGTTTTGAGGTCTGGGTCGAAGACAGAATAAACCGCTGACAATGCGTCGAGCGTTCGATCGAAGATGGCAAAACCGACGAGGCGCCCGTTCTCGCGCAACACGAGCTCTAAAGTCGACGCGGGGTTTGTGTACATCTGCCCAATCATCGCCTGCAATAATTCATTCTTGAGCTGCTGCGTGTATGGCGCGTCTTTGACATGCCTTGCGGTTTGATAGCGTACATAAAGTGAAAATTTTTCGCGAGTCGCTGTGGGATTTACCCACTCGACGGTAATATTTTCGTTTCGGTGGAGCACTCGTTTTTGTGAACGGGTAGGCTTGAACAGAGCCACAGGAATTCTATAAGGCGTACACTCGTGGCAGGTGCGGCAAAACGGTTTGTAGTAATTACCGCCGATGCGTCTATACCCTTTGTTCAAAAGCCGTGTCAGTGTTTCTTGCGAGACGGGCTCGGGCCCTTCAAACACCCAATGGTTGCGATTATCGCGGTCTTCATAATAGCCGCACTGACCATCGTAAAGTTGCGGACTCATTCGCTTCGAGCGCAGCGAAACCCTGCACGGTGGTCGCGTTTTAGCGAAGGGATCCCACCGGCTAAACGCTGGTAGCTTTTTGCTAATTCCAAAGGATGCTCGTAAGAGCCGCCGCGAATCACCTTGAAGCGTTTTCCAAAACGGCGGTCGTGCGATGTATTGCCACGGTAAGGCATGAGCCAACTCGAAGTCCATTCGGCAGCGTTGCCGCACATACCCGTAAGACCGAACGCATTCGCGTCGCTGAGTTTATCCACCGGCTTGGGTTCAGAGCTATTCTCTTCGGTTACGCAGAGGCTCGGCGCGTCTGCGTCGGGCACGGGGTAGTTCATCACGTCGGAATAATCTTGCGTGCCGGCGCTCACGATCTGCGTTCCACGCGCCGCTTTCTCCCATTCGAGTTCGGAAGGTAGCCTTTTCCCTGTCCACGCACAATACCCTTCTGCGGCTCTGAAGGTTACATGCGTCACCGGCATGAGTGGTGGGAGCGATTGTAAATCCGACGGAATACTCTGCTGCGTTTCTTCAAGGTAGCGAACATATTGTGCGACGGTTACCTCGTGCTTGTCGATGAAGAAACCCGCAGTATCGAATCGATTGGACTTCTTGCCGTCGTTTTTCTGCGGCACATAATGGAGAGATCCCACTTCTTGCCCACCTAAAATAAAGAGCCCTTCTGGAATATGCTCCATGGGAACGGTGTCTCTCAGCTCGAATTTTTGCTTCACCTCATGAGGCGCCAACGGTCGGTCGGCGAGTGCGCTAAAATGCTCGGTGGCACTCACCATCGCGATGCGACGGCCTGCGCTCAACGCACGCCGTTTGCCCACAAACGTAAAACGTGTGCGACCGTTGGGGCCGGGTTTCACGTTGGTTGCACTGCCGATGACTGCGCCGTTTTCGTTGAGGATAGTATATTCTTTTCCGGCGATTATTGCGTGAGAAGAACGCACCTCCGCGACTTTAGTCACGGGGTCGATGCGTTCGACGCGTGCCAGCGTGTGTTGCGTCACGCTATACGTTGCCGCTGTAAAGAGAAGAAGACTAAAAAAAACCCGCAAGCCCACAATTCAGTTTCGGCATTCTTGATGAATACCACAACTCTTTCCGGCTATGTAGTGTAATACGCGTTAATTTTCACGTAGTCTTCTGTGTAGTCGCAGCCATAGACCGTCCACTGCGATTTGCCGACACCCAAGGAGACCTCGAGCGCAAGTTCTTCGTTCGATTTCAAATATGCCGACAAGTCTTTAAGCCCTGCGTTGTTGTAGGATTTCCCCCCCCATCGAATCTTGATTTTTGAGGCGTCGACTTGTGCGTCGAAAGTTTTACCGACCGCCATGAAGATGCGGCCCCAGTTGGGGTCGCCCTTATAGATGGCTGTCTTAACAAGGGGGGAGTTGACGATATTTTTGGCGACTGCCTTTGCTTGCGCTTCTGTGCGCGCGCCCTTGACTGTGACGACGAAAAGTTTCGTTGCGCCTTCGCCGTCGCGGGCGAGCATGCGTGTGAGTTCCATCGCCGCGCTCTCGAAAGCTTTTGCAAACGCAGTTTCGCTTACCGCACCCGCAAGACCATTCGCCATCGCCATCGCTGTGTCGGAAGTCGATGTGTCTGTGTCGATGGAGAGTGAGTTGAAAGTCTTTGCCGCTGTATTCTTCAGAATCTTCTGGAGCGCATTTTTTGAGAGAGCTGCATCGGTAAAAAAATAGGTGAGCATCGTCGCCATGTTGGGTTCGATCATTCCCGAGCCTTTCGCAACCGCCACGAGCGTCGCTTTCCCGATTTTTCGACTCACAAATTTAGCGAATGTGTCTGTCGTCATGATTGCGTTTGCAAAGCCTTCAAAGTCTGGTTCTGTGCTGAGCTTCGCGTTCAGGTTCTTGACAGCTCCCACAATTTTATCTGCCGGTAGACGGCGACCAATCACACCCGTCGACGAGGGAAAGACTTGCGTCACGGGGATTCTTAACTCTTTCGCAACAGCGTTGCAAACCTTGAGGCAATCCGCAAAGCCGACTTTGCCGGTCGCAACATTCGAGTTTTTGGAATTCACAACGAGAGCAGACACGCGGCCTGCCTTGATGTGTTTGATCCCCACGAGGACGGGGTTGCCCTTGACGTGGTTTTGAGTAAAGATTGCCGCCGCAGTGGCTGGAGCGTCAGAGACAACAACGCCTAAGTCGAGACTCGTGTCTTTGATGCCTGCGTTTGCGATAAACGTGCGGAACCCGCGCGGCACGGCGGTCAGTTTTTTGG
>CAUJII010000141.1 GCA_963205035.1 Spirochaetota bacterium | reverse complement strand
CTTGATGCGCACCAGACGGAAAGGCGTTTTCAAAATGATATAAGAAACCGCTGCGACTGCTGATACTAACGCAAAAAATTGCATCGTCAACGGATAGCGCGTAAAAAAAAGCAGAGCGCTTGCGAGCAAGAGGAGATGGACTGCGGTGCCCAAGTCTTGTTCGATGCCAATCAAAAATGTCGGAACAAGAATAATGCCCAACGTAGTGACGCTCAACTTGAAATCCACTTCTTGCGCCTGCGAATAGATACGCGCAATCATGAGGACAATCGCCACCTTTGCAAAGTCCGATGGCTGCATGGAAAAACCGCCCATCGCAATCCATCGGTTTGCCCCGCCTGCTCTGCGCCCGATGCCAGGCACAAAGACAAGTATGAGAAGCACGCAAGTTAAAATATAAAACGGCCAAACGTAAGAGCGGTATTTATCCGGGTCGATTTGCGTCATCGCGAGAAGCGAGAGAAATCCCAAAAAAGCGGCGAAGCTTTGTTTCTTCAAAAAGAAGTATGGGTCGCTAAATTGTTCGCGTGCCATAAAGGACGACGACGCGAGAAGAACGTTCAAGCCAAAGACGACGAGCGCCATGACGACAACGAACAAAACCAAATTGGTGGGATTCACCCCCGTATTCACCCGCTGCTGAAAAGGGGCCGGCATCTTAGCGTCTTGCCGCCACAGAGTTTTCTCCAGAGCGCATCTTTTCTTCTCTCTCGGCCAAGAGAAGCGCTTGGATAATATTTTCCATGCGGCCATCCATCACTTGATCGAGGTTGTGCGCCGTGAAATTGATGCGGTGGTCTGTGACGCGGTTTTGTGGGTAGTTATACGTCCGAATTTTTTCGCTGCGGTCGCCCGAACCCACCTGCGCTTTTTTCTCGCTCGCGTATTTTTCGGCGTGTTCGCTGCGTTGTTTCTCGACGAGCTTCGACATCAAAGCCTTCATCGCCTTAGCGCGGTTTTTTATTTGCGATTTTTCTTCTTGGCAACCGACGACAATTCCCGTCGGTAGATGCGTTATACGCACCGCAGACTCGGTCTTGTTGACGTGCTGCCCCCCTGCGCCGGAAGAGCGAAAAACGTCGATGCGCAAATCCACGGGATTGATAGTGACTTCATCTTCGTCAGCTTCGGGGATCACGGCAACGGTGACCGCAGAAGTGTGAATGCGTCCATTCGCCTCGGTTGCGGGGATGCGCTGCACGCGGTGGGTTCCCGCTTCGAGGTGCAATAGATCGTAAGCCCGGTCGCCTATGACGTATAAGATACCTTCTTTAATACCGCCAACGCCGGTGTCGTTGAACTCTTGGATTTCATACGCCACGCCTTCGTTTTCTAAGTAGCGCGTGTACATACGAAAGAGGTCGCGGGCGAAAAGACCTGCCTCGTCGCCGCCAGTTCCTGCACGGATTTCCAAATAAATATTTTTTCCGGCGTCTGCGTCTTTGGGAATAAGTTCGAGTTTGAGCTCTTCGCCTAATTCCTCGAATTTGAGCCGCATTGCTTTGAGCTCTGTCAAAAGCTCGGCCTTGAACTCGGGGTCTTTCTCGCTCTGCCAGCCTTTGTCGCATTCTTCGATTTGGTCTTTCAGACGAAACCATTGGTCGGCTAATTCTGCCGTCGTCGCAAGGCGTGCCCTTTCGCGTGAAAGCTCGGTCAGACGTTTATTGTCTGCCGTAACTTGCGGGTCGGCCAAGCGTTCTTCAATCGAGCGAAAGCTCGAAAGAATAGAATGCAAATTATTTTCGTTGAGGTCTGCCATTTTTCATTCGCATGCGGGCCTTCGGCTGCCCGCATCGCATTTGCTCCCACCCGGAGTCGAACTGGGGTCTTCGCCTTAGGAGGGCGCTGCTCTATCCGTCTGAGCTATAGGAGCTACTCTTTATAGAATCAGCTTCTTTGTGTTCTTGCGACATGCGAGCAATCAGATATTGAATTGCAAGACGCATCGCAAGGCCTCGGTGGCTCACAAGAACCTTCGCCTTCTCGCCCGCTTCGCCCCAAGTCAGGTTTTCTCCCTCGGGATAAAAAATGGGGTCGTAGCCAAAACCATTCGTCCCGCGAATCGCATCTGCCACGCGCCCCACACGCCGCCCAAAAAAATAAACGGGTGGGCTTTGCATACCCTTTCGCTTCTCGATAAACGCGACGCATGCGACGAACTGCGCCTGCCTTTGGTGCGCGGGAACATTTTTAATTGCGTGAAGAATTTTTTCACACCGCTCTCGGTCAGTCGGCGCATAACGCGCAGAAAAGATACCCGGCGCACGAGACAATGCCTCGACCTCGAACCCCGAATCTTCCGCCAAGACGAAACCATCGGTAAGCCGCGCCAAAGCCCGCGCTTTGATGAGGGCGTTTTCAGCGTATGTCGTGCCGGTTTCTTCGGCGTGGTATTTTTCTCGAATAGACGCGGGTAAATCCGCCACGCACAAACATTCGACGTCTGCAAAACTCTGCTTCAAAATCTCGCGGACTTCATGCACCTTGCCCGCGTTTTCTGTCGCCAAAAAGATTTTCATTTTTGAATCCGCATTTGATAGAGCGTGGGATTGCGCAATGATTTGTCGATGGCCTTCGCTCCGGGGAAAAGTTTCTCAAGGTAAGCCCAAAATGCCTTCGAGTGGTTTTTGTGCTTCGTGTGCGCCAATTCGTGGTGGATGACATAGTCTTGAATTTCTTGCGAAGCAAAAAGTAGGCGTGCGTTGAGCATGATGCGGTCGTCGTATGTACAATACCCCAGCCGCGATTTCTGCGTTTTGACAAAAAATTCTTTAACGCGTATTTTGTGCTTTGTGGCCCATAACTCGGCGCGCTGAAGCAGCATTCTCGAACCTTCTTTGAGAATTTGTGCAAGCATGTATTTCTCAAGATTTCTATAAAGCATCTCTTGCTTTTCTTCTACAAAGAAAGCGGCAGGCAAGAAGAAGCACGCCTCTTTGGCAGAAGGAGATTTCTTCACGCGGTACTTCGGGTATTCGAGAGTTTTATCGAGTTCGATGCGGAGAATAAAACCCGCGTGTTCGATAGTCGATCCCGGAGTGATTAATCTCGTCTCCTGACGGTCTTCGTTCGCCCGCAAAATCTTTTCCATCCACGCACGACGTTTCGAGACAAACGCCTGAAGCCAGTCTTCGGTGGCCGACTTCGGCGCCAAAAGGATAAATCCACCTTGGCCGTTATATTTGAGGCTCACGCTCCGCTGTCTTTTTGCGGAGTATTGGATTTCGATTTCGACCTCTTCTGCCTTGTCTAAAGGCAAGAAACCAGGCTTACGGATTTTTGATGGAATCTCAATCTTCATGGGCGAGAATAAATAAACGCGAAAGAAATTCTTCGTCTTGAATTTTTCGCTTCAAGACTTGGGCGATGAAGCGCTTGGTATAACGTCTCGAAAAATGCGTCAGAACGATTTTCTCGTTCTGGAAAAGAGCTCTGTTCTCAAGCACCTCGTCGAGGTGTATGTGCCCCCACTCTCGGGCTTTTGCTACCGGCCTCTTGTCGTCGATATACGTGCATTCGAGAAAAAGAACCGTTGCCTCGCGAGCCTCGCTATTCTCGGTTAAAAATTCAATCGTTGAATCCCCCGAAAATACAAAAAGAGGAATGTCGCGGTCTTCAAAAATTTTCTTGCCTTGCTCTTTCATGCGCTGGATTTCTTTACCGGGCAAAGAAAGAAATTCTTCTTTCAGTTTGCGCGATTGACGCATAAGCGCGTAACCTCGACTGGGAACACGATGAAACGATCTGAGCGCACGCACGTACATGTCCTTGCGTACCTCAACTCGACTCCCCACTTCTAAGCCACGAACAGTGAGGGGATATTCATACCCCTCGAGTTTTTGCCACAGACGCAAGATGTCTTGGAGTGTATCGACAATCTCGTGCGGGCAATAGATTTCAGGAGACGGTAAATGCCGCAAGCTGCGCTGGCTGATGTAATAGGGAATTCCCGCTGCATGGTCTAAATGTGCGTGCGTCAGGAAAAGACGGGGGATATCGACGAGCGCATAAGGGCAACGGCCCGCATCGAATGCAAGCTGGTAACGCGGCAAGATGTAGCAAGTCTCGATGCCGCCTCGACCCATTGCATCGACAAACACATCTTTATGCTCGAACTTAACCACTGAGTCTCAAAGGCTCACGAGATAGGGCGAATCGACTTGCAGATTACGCTTGTGGATGAAAATTCCAATCTTGCACTCTAATTCGTTGGGCTTCGAGAGATTTTCGTACACAATCTCGTAGCGAAATTTTTTGCGCCTCATCGCCGCTTCTAAGTCGCTTAAGATTGCCGAAGCATCCGCAACATAATATGTTTTCGGCGGATAGTAATTCGGATTCAACCCGGCTTTATGGAGCGCCTCTGCAGGTAATTGTTCGCCGTGCACATACTTGATTTGCATGGCGTCGCTCAAAAGCCACCGATACAGTCCTTGCACGCGGGCTGCCATGCATGCATTATCGAAGAGAACACGCTTGATCTCCATGGGGGCTCTCACGGCTGGGTCGAGTGAACTCAAATCTAAGTCTTTGGGTGAGAGCTGTTGAATCTCTGCCGCCATCACGTCTGCGAAAGAAACAACGGTCATGGGTTGCTTCGTCTTAATCGCTTGCCTGTATGTCTCGTTAAAGCTCACAAACTGGTCCTGCGCAAAGTGTGCGTCGATCGTCTGTGGAAAATAATTTGTTTTTGCGTCGATGCCCTTGGAAAAATCAAGCGCTGTTGCGTAGCTCAAAATTTGGTATGTAGTTTGGTCGAGAAATCCCTCTTGCGACCTATCGAGCGGTGAGAGGTATGCAATTTGTGCGGGTTTCTTGGCGCATGCGGTGAGGAAGAAAACAGAGAGTAAGACGAAGTGTATTAAAAAAGTGCGCATGAGACATAACGTGTCTCACGCCGCTCACACGGCGGCAAGTCGAAAACGTCCGAATAGTTACTCGCCGCCATGAATCTGCCTATTCCCATGGCGCATGGCAGCACTGCAAAAAGACTACGACTACGTAATTATCGGCTCGGGGTTTGGCGGATCCGTTTCCGCGCTCAGGCTCTCGGAAAAAGGGTACCGGGTCCTCGTTATCGAAAAAGGAAAGTGGTTCAAAGCGGAGGATTTTCCTAAGACAAACTGGAATCTACGCCGGTGGCTGTGGCTCCCCACGCTCAAAATGTTTGGTCTTTTTAAGATGACCATCTTTCGCCACGTCACCATCTTTTCGGGCGTCGGTGTGGGCGGCGGATCGCTCGTGTACGCAAACACGTTGCCCGTGCCTAAGAAGCCATTCTTCAAGTCGCCGAGTTGGGCGCATTTGGCAGACTGGGAAAAGGAATTACAGCCCCATTATTCGACTGCGCTCAAAATGGTCGGCGCCGCGATAACTCCCAAAGCGTTCGACGGCGATAAAACGCTTCGCGAGGTTGCGCGCGAAAGAGGGCAAGAGAAAGACTTCTCGCACACGAATGTCGCCGTCTACTTCGGTAAAGAAGGCGTTACCGTCAACGATCCGTATTTCAAAGGCAAAGGCCCCAACCGCACGGGCTGCACCTACTGCGGTGGGTGCATGCTGGGTTGCAGATACAACGCAAAAAACACGTTAGATAAAAATTATTTGTATTTAGCGCAGGCGTTGGGCGCAGAAATTTTGGCGGAACGCGAAGTGGTCGACGTAAAACCTGTCGAAGGCACTGAAAGCCGCTACAAGATTACTTTCAAAACCTCCACAAAGTATTTTTCAAAAACAGAAACTGTTGAGGCAGGCGGAGTTGTTTTCGCGGGCGGCGTCTTGGGAACTCTCCCCCTACTCCTATCGCTCAAACACAAAGGCTCACTGCCCAAAATTTCCGATCGGTTGGGTTACGGCATTCGCACGAACTCCGAAAGTCTACTCGGTGTCACAACGGAGCGGCGCGACATCGATTTTTCTAAAGGGGTCGCCATCGGTTCGATCTTCCACGTCAACGACAACACGCACCTCGAAGTGGTGCGCTATCCCGAAGGTTCGGGATTTTTTCGTTTGGCGATGGTTCCTGCTATTCTGGGGACGAATTTCTTTTCGCGCTTCGGACGCATCCTCTGGCAGTACTTTAGACATCCCATTAAATACTTGCGCGCGTTTTTCGTGAGCGATTGGGCAAAGTATACGCAGATCATGCTCTTCATGCAGAGCATCGATTCGACGCTACGCTTTAAGCGCGGCCTCTTCCGCATGAAGACAACGCTCGACACGGGAACTCCACCGACATCAATGATTCCCCTCGCGCACGAGCTGGCGCACCAGTTCGGCGCGAAAACAAAGGGTGCAGTCCACGCGCTGTCGAGCGAAGCGCTCACAGGGCTTGCAAGCACTGCGCACATCTTGGGCGGTGCGTGTATGGGCTCTTCTTCGACCGAGGGAGTTATCGACAGCAAGAACCGTCTTTATGGTTACGACAACCTTTACGTCTGCGACGGCTCGATGATCTCCGCGAATTTGGGAGTCAATCCGTCTCTCACGATTATGGCGCTCACCGAGCGTGCGATGGGGCTCATTGCAAAGAAAGCAACGCGCAAGGCGGCGAAGAAGGCGTCTAAAGCGCAGAAGAAGGGTGCTAAACCGGCAAAAAGGCGGCGTTAAGCCAAGGTTTTCGAGGGCTGGTGACCTTGGTCGAGCCAGAGCTATGCGGAATAGTTAGTCGCGCTGTCGCGATTTCCAGTTCCGGTGACCTTGGTCGAACCGTAGCTACACGGAATAGTTAGTCAGAATCTGCCATGGAAGAATTCTCTCGGAAAATTCTCGTCACGTTCATCCCCATCTTCGTCGCGATGGACGCCTTGGGCATCTTGCCGCTTTTTGTGAGCATGACGCATAAGCGCCCAAAATCCGAACGCCGCCGGATCGTGACGCTCTCGATGGTGACTGCGTTTGCCCTCACCGCCCTTTTCACGGTCTTGGGCCAAGCCATCTTTCGCTTCATGGGAATCACCGTCTTTGACTTCATGGTCGCAGGAGGTGTGATTCTTTTTATTCTCGCAATCTTAGACGTGATGGGCATGCGCCACGCCGTCGAAGACGACACAGGGACTTTGGGAGTAGTTCCTCTGGGAACGCCCCTCATCGCAGGGCCGGCCCTCATCACAACGTGCGTCCTCATGGGCACAGAGTACGGCGCGTTGCCGACCCTCATCTCGCTTTTTCTCAACGTCGTCATTGCCGGTATTCTTTTTCTTCAATCACAGGTGCTTACGAAGGCGCTCGGCGAAGCGGGTTCGCTCGCGCTTTCGAAAATCACGAGTCTTCTCTTGGCGTCGATTGCAGTGATGATGGTGCGTCGGGGCGTCTTGAGTATGGTGTGATCTCGCTCACTTCGATACATTTTGCGCGTGATGCATTATTTTTTTAAGTCTTCTTCGATAACGCGGATCTCCTCTAAGAGACGCGGCACAATTTCAGTCTCTGGGATTTGCCCCTTGCTCTCGCCTTTCACGTAGAGGATCGCAGAACCTGCGCCGCACGAAATACCGATGTCCGCGCCTTTCGATTCGCCGGGCCCATTGACGAGGCAACCCATGACGGCGACTTTGAGCGGCGTCTTGATTTTCTCGACGGCCTTTTCGACTTCGCCTACGATTTTGAAAAGATCGACGTCGAGCCGGCCGCATGTCGGGCACGAGATAATCGTCACGCCAAAACTCACAAGCCCCAAAGAGCGCAAAATTTCGCGACCGACTTTAATCTCTTCTGCCCCGTCTGTCGTGAGGCTCACGCGGATCGTATCGCCGATGCCTTCGGCGAGCAGCGTGCCAATCCCAATGGAAGATTTAATCGTGCCCTGCCAGCTTGTGCCCGCTTCGGTGACGCCTAAATGGAATGGATAGTCGCACATCTTAGCTAACTTGCGGTACGCTTCGATCATCATGTAGACGTCGCTCGACTTCAACGAAACAATCACGTCGTCGAAGTTGTGTTCGTTACAAATTTCAATATGCCTGAGCGCCGACTCAACCATGCCGTCAGATGTGGGAAATCCCACTTTATGCAAAATATCTTTTTCGAGAGAGCCCGCGTTCACTCCGATACGGATTGGAATGCCGTTGTCTTTGCACGCACGCAGGACCTCGGCGACTTTTTCTTTCTTGCCGATGTTGCCGGGGTTGATGCGGATTTTGTCGACGCCGCTTTCGACCGCGATGAGCGCGAGCTTGTGCTGAAAGTGGATATCTGCCACCAACGGAATGTGGATGTTCTCTTTAATTTTCTTGAGTGCATGCGCTGCTTCTTCGTTATTTGCAGTACACCGGACGATTTGGCACCCGGCTTCTTCGTAGCGCAAAATTTGCTCGACCGTCTTTTGCCAGTCGGCGGTTTTGGTCTTGGTCATCGACTGCACATAAACCGGGTGACCCGATCCTACGGGCAAGTCCTTCACCATCACAGTACGCGTCTTTCTGCGCACGATGCTGTCGTGTTCGCCATTCGCCTCTGTGGGATTTACCCCATTTTCGATTTTGGGTGCAAGGGGAGAAGACATAGACCCTCTTCGGGACTCAAATCAGGTCGAAAATAAGAATACGCCAACATGTAGGCGTGGTATAAATCTGGTGGGTATTCTGAGCCTGTGCGGGAACTCATTGGTACAATTTTTGTCGACGCCCAATCGACATTTGCCGATAATCAAGTGTGAAACTGCGCTCTACGACTATCTTCCTGTTCTTAGCAAGTCCACTCGTGTGGGCCCAACAGCCGACTCCAGCGCGTCCTGCGGCAACTCCCACAAGGCCCGCAACGGCCACTCCCGCACGACCGACCGCAACACAGCCGGCGGCGTCTGCCACCGCGCAGCCGACAACTGGCACTCAAGGCAATAACTCCCAAAGCGCGAAGGTCGAGGGCTTCGACGGCACCGCATGGGGAACAACCTACAAAGACGTCAAAGAAAAATTTCGCACCATGGCCGCGAACGCAAACCCCGGCGACAACGTCGAAATTATCGCAGACAACCCCGACAGGGAACTTCTCATCAAACGCCGCGAAATTTATTACCGTTATGTCTTCTACAAAAAGCCCGCCGACAAGATGGTCGAGTCGATGCCGAAACCCGACAAGTCGAAACCAAAAGATAATACGCCATCTCCCGAGACCGACGCGACTGCGGGCACGGCAAAATTCTTTTTTGTAGAAAGTATTTTTCCACTTTTGAAATCCGAAGATCTGTATACAAAACTGTCACAAAAATATGGGCAGCGTACTGGCTCTTCAGTCGGCGACACACCACGCGGCGCATACACTTGGGAAAAAGAAGAGGGATTCCTTGTGCAATGGGTCGAACCCTATGCCAAGGTCGGGTACACCCGTTCACTTTATTATCTTTCGCGAAAAATTCGAGACGAAATCAAGAGTGATTTGCAAGCGTGGCAATACGTGCGCGAAATTCAGGCACTCGACTCGCTCTTGAAGTAATATCCCTTTGTGCCGACCAAAAAAAACCTATCGAAAAAAATAGCCGTCCTTCTAAACCCTTCTTCTGCCGGTGGGCAAGCTCTCAAGAAATGGCCCCGCTTTAATCAGAGCCTAGAAACTCAGGGCTTTCAAGTAACACAATACACAACGACAAGCGAAGCAGATTTCCGCGTCCACGCACGCGCGTTTGCAAAAAGTTTTCGTACCATCGGCGTCTGCGGCGGAGACTCGTCGCTCACCATCGCCGCAGAAGAGTTGCGCAAGGCAAAATTTTCAGGCGAACTTATTTTCTTGCCGGCAGGTTCGGTCAACGACATTGTTCTCGATATCGAAGAGCAACAAGCTCCGCACTCGAAAGGACTCTTCTTAGGCGCCGTAACTTGCGACGGCCAAACCAAAGAATTCTTAGGCCAGACGAATTGGGGCTTGGGTGTCGTCGTCAACCGCTGGGTGGGCGGCATCTTGAGCCGCATGCCTTTCTTGCGCGCCTTTCAAAACTCTATCGGAGTCCTTTGTATTTTAACGGCACACCTTCTGCGGCGTGAAATCGTTCGAGCCCGCATCAAACTGGCGCACGGTGTGCTCGAAGGCGAGTTTTCAATTCTTTTGGTTTCACAACTGCGCCACTGGGCATCGGGCTTAAGATTCGCACCCGAAGCGAACTGGTATTTACCCTCATTCGAGGTCATTGCCGTCGAGCGCACAAATATCTTCGTGCTAATGCGCATCCTTCTCGCAGCGAAGTCAGGCGGGCATTTGAAATTCCCACAGGTGCACTACCGGCAGACTGAAGAGTTAAGTATTCAGTTCAAAAAGGCGGTGCCCGCGCAAGTCGATGGGGATATTTTGCGCCGTAATCAAAGAGAAATCCACAGCAAACTGTATGCGTTACACAAGAATAAGTCGAAGCTGCGGCTGAAGACGGTTTTATCCGAGTAACTATTCTCAGGTCTTAGAAAGTCGAAAACGGAGACTTTTCGACCGAGTTTCTTCGCAAGGCGCAAGAAAACGCACTTTTTTGTAATAGTTACTCCAAATCTTAACTTTTTTTCTGAAAAGTGAGAAAAAAACCATGTTTCTGGGTCTCGCTTCGCGACACTTATCAGTATTAAATATATAAAGGGGGAGTAATCCCACAAATGGGATCGATACCCCCCAAGGAGATTCAATGAAAGAGAAACAGTTAGTCACGAGCGTGAGCTTGCCTGAGGTAGAGGCCGGGCTGTGGAAAACCCCAGCGACCCACCACCTGCACTTGTGCCATAGCCCAGACTCCATCACACAAACTCATCGCCTGTCTCGACTCGGTAGCCGTTCAAAAACTCCAACGGCGTGAGGGTTCTCTTGCCTTCGGGAGTGAGTGCGGAAATCTTGAGCATCTGCGTGTCGCCGCAGACAACGTAAACTGTATCTTTGCCTTCACGGAGGATCTCGCCAGGGTTCATCTTGTCCGGTGCGGGCAACGGTAGTTTGTTCAGGTTGAAATCCAGCTTGATTTTTTTTTCTTTAAAATACGTAAAGACGCCGGGACGCGGTGTGAATGCACGGTACCGGTTTCGCACATCAGTAGCGCACTTTGTAAAATCGATACGACCGTCTTGCGTAGAAATCTTGCCACAAAAAGTGGCCTTTGATTCGTCTTGTGCTCGTGGCACTTCTTTCCCTTCAATTGCACTCTCGATCATGCGAACACCGTGCGTAAGTAAATCCGCCGTTAATTTCTCATAGAGAGTGCCCGTCGTTTCTGCCGCATCAATCGCAATGCGCGTTTGCGAAAGGATGTCTCCCGCATCGAGTTCTTGCACAATGCGTTGTAAAGTCCAACCGGTTTCTGTAAACCCGTGGAGGAGTGAATGCTCAATCGGAGAAGCTCCCCTTAAGAGCGGCAGAAGGCTTGCGTGGAAATTGACGGAGTGATAACGTGGTGCGTCGATGATATTCTGCGGCAAAATCTTTCCATAAGCCAGGACGACAAAAATATCAAAACCGATTTTTTGAAGTTCGCTCAAGAGGCTCTCGCTTTCTTTCTTCAAGGAGCGCGGTGTAAAGACTGGAATTTGTTTTTCCAGAGCAAGCTCGTGTACTGGCGAGCGCACCACAGCCCTGCCCTGTCTTTGAACAATTTTTTCCGCTTGTGTCACGCACGCAGTAACGCGAAATTTTTCTTTGGCATCTTCTACAAGGTGACGCGCAAAGCGCGCAGCAATTCCGGGAGTGCCCCAAAAAACAATACGCGGAGAGTCTTTCATAGATACTCTCTTATCAGTTTAGCAAATGCTTTTACCCACTGTGCGTTATCGTTGAGGCATGGGATGTACGTAAATTTTTTTCCGCCGTGAGCGAGAAAACGCTCTCTCATGCGGATGTCGATTTCTTCGAGAGTTTCCAAGTTGTCTGCGACAAATGACGGAGCAATCACGGCAACGCTTGTCACTCCCGTTTGCGGTAAGCGTTCTAAGAAATCGGAGGCATTGGGTCCAAGCCACTGGCCACGACCGACACGCGATTGAAACGCAGTCGTGTATTTATTTTCCAGAAGACCGGCACTAAGTGCGACTTGCCGCGTGATGAAAAATGCTTGGTGCCTATAACAGGTCTCATGTGCAATGGATGGCCTCTCGCAACAATCGACGCTTTGTAAACAATGCGTACCCGTCTGGTCGGCTGCGCGGACGTGAGAGTGTGGCAGGCCATGATAACTGAAAAGAACAAAGTCATGCTCTTTGGCTGCAGCTTTCACGCGCTCCGTCAAGAGCGAAAGGTACCCGGAGTTCTTATAGAATACGGGCAAGACTTGGAGAGTGAGGGGTAGCGTTCGCGTCTGTTTAATCGCCTCTTCGACGCTCGTCTCAATAGTTGCTGCAGCATATTGCGGAAAAAGAGGGGCCACGAGCACTTGGTCCACGCCATCGTGTGCCATTTGATTGAGCGTCTGCTTGAGCGAGGGCCTACCGATGCGCATTGCCCAGTACACGGGGATTTTAATTTGTTCGCTGAGTGCATTTGCAAACTTTTCCGTATAGACAAGAAGAGGCGAGCCCTCTTCCATCCAAATCTTTTTGTAGGCCTGCGTTGTTCTCTTCGATCGGAAAGGAAGAATGAGAAGGTGAACAAGTAACCAGCGAAAAAAATAAGGTAGGGTTAAGACATGGCGGTCCATCAAGAACTGGGCTAAATAGCGCCTAACGCTTTTCACCGTCGGCGCCTGTGGGGAACCCAAGTTCACAAGCAGTACCGCTTTCCTCATCGCTCTATTTTTTCACCACGAGGGATTTCTTGACGTTTCGATTATGCGTTTCTGCGTGCAAAATCTTGCATGAACTTGACAAGCTCTGTGATCGAGTTTTGCTCGACTGCGTTGTAAATCGACGCACGCAGACCGCCGACTGAGCGATGGCCCTTGAGACCGGTAAATCCCACTTTTTCAGCTTCTGAGATAAACGCCTTCTCGAGTTCTTCGCTCGCCTCGTTCCCCTTAAAGATACGATAATTCACGTTCATGCGCGAACGGTCTTCTTTATTAACGGGGCAGCGATAGAAACCCGAAGAGTTATCGATGGCGCTATAAAGAGTCTCTGCCTTCGCAATGTTTTGCGTCTCGATGGCTTTCAGTCCGCCGACGCTTTGCAAGTGTTCCATCGTGAGCGCCAGCATATAGATTCCAAAAGTAGGCGGGGTATTGTACATCGAGTTATTCGCAATGTACGTGCGGTATTGCAACATCGTGGGAAGGCTTTTCTCTGCGCGCTCGGCGATGTCTTTGCGCATAATAACAAGCGTTACGCCGGAAGGGCCCAAGTTTTTTTGCGCCCCTGCGAAAATAAGCGCGTACTTGGAAACATCGATTGCACGCGACGCAATGTTGGACGACAAGTCCGCAACAAGCGGCACACCCGCCGTGTCAGGCGCGTCTTTATATTCAGTGCCATAGATTGTGTTATTGCCGCAGATATGAACATACGCGGCTTCTGAGGCAGGGGTGAGTTTCCAAGAGCTCTGCTTTGGAATATGCATAAAGTTATCGTTCTCGCTCGTGGCGACGATATTCACATCGGAAACTTTCTTCGCTTCTTTCTCTGCCTTTTGAGTCCACGAGCCTGTTTGCACAATATCAATTTTTTTTCCGGGAAGTCGAAGGTTCATCGGAACCATGCTAAATTGCAT
>CAUJII010000140.1 GCA_963205035.1 Spirochaetota bacterium | reverse complement strand
GCAAACGCTGTGGGGAAGATTTCTAAACAGAAAAACGACTTCATGATTTGCCATTTTTTGACGTGCGTGAGCGTAGCGACCGAATAATCGGCGCTGTTACGTTTCGAAGCCCCACAGAAGAATTAAGGAAGCAAAGAGTAGGGCGCGAGCTTTCACGGCAGCATGTTATTTGTCGAGTAGGCTTTTCGGCGCAATCTCCGGAGCCAGTTGGAGAAGCTCGAGTGCCTTTTTGAGCGCGGCGGCGTACTCGTCGCGTTCGAGTTTGCTCGTTTCATGGACTCGAAAGTTTAACGCGTGCAAATCAAACCCTTCTTTGTTCTCTTTAATATAGGTCTTCGCTGCTGTGTTTTTATCTTTTCGGCCTTGCAACTGGTAGACCTCGATCGGGTGCTGAATCCCCTTGACTTGAATGTGCCCCCTGAGTTCCGCTTCGACAAGATCTTTGACTAAAAGATACGTCGCTCCGCTCACCATGATTCCCCCTAAGTCGCTTAGGTGTTCGAGCCGCGCTGCCGCGTTGACTTGCCCGCCGATGATGGTGTAGTCCATGCGCTCGCTGCTACCAAAATTGCCGATAGTACAAAAGCCTGTGTTGATGCCGATGCGAATTTGCAAATGATGGCTAATCCCTTGCTCCGTCCACGAGTCGCGGATTTCTTGCATCGACGATTGCATTTCGAGCGCCATGAGAACGCATTTTTGCGCTTCTTCTTTGTCGTTGGCATTGTCGCTATCGCCAAAATAGACCATGATGGCGTCACCGATATATTTGTCGATTGTGCCGCCGTACTTCTGCGCAATTTTGCTCATCTTATCGAGGTACTCGTTGAGTAGGCCCGCGAGAAGTTCGGGCTCAACAGAATCGGTGAGGTCGGTAAAGCCCACAATATCTGAGAAAAAAATTGAAAGTTTTTTTCTTCTGTTTTGCGAAGTATCGTTAGAGACTTTTCCGTGGACGATAAGATCGTAGAGCTGCGATGAAAGATATTTTTTCATCTGCTCCATCATGAGAGTTATCTGATCGTTCTTGATGCTGAGCTCGTTTTCAATTTCTGTAGAGTGTTCGAGCGTTGTTTCATAAAGAATTTTCTGATCGTTAAAATCGCTTTCCATCTCTCGGTATTTGTCTTGGATGTTCGCGATAAGCGCTTCTACCTTCGCGAGAGTTTCTGGCGAGCCTTTGCTTACGCTCATGAGTTTTGATAACTGAGTAATCGATTCCAATATCTGCATTTATGCCTCTCTATTACGTCCTATTCTTCTCGCCTCTCTGTGCTATCAATTGTTTTCTACTTGTGCATTCGTGTACTGTATCGAAAATATCCCTCAGCGTTATCCGATGCTTTTCGTGTAGCGTTATCTTGCTCAAGGCAGAAGAAAATATGTCTGAAAATAATAACGAAAAACTCTATTCCGAAAATCTCTACACGACGCCATTATCTCTCGAAGAGGAACTCCCACGGCTTGCTTCGCAGGCGCGCCTTCTTTTCGCAGGACAAAGCCATTTCGTGCCACAAGTCCCTTTGCCCGTCAAAGAAGGGAAGTTTATCGACGTCGGTTCGGGGCCGGGAGTCCATTTATCGCTCGTCAAGAATCTTTTTCCTGGTTTTGCTTTTACAGGCGTCGAACTCTCGCCACAACTATCCCAATATGCGCGGCTTAATTTTACAGGCATCGATTGGCGTGAGGGAAGCGTTTACAAAATTCCGGCAGAGGATGCTTCTTACGATATTGCGCAAGCGAGCTTTCTGTTTATCCATCTGCGCGAACCGCATCTTGCTTTGGCTGAAATTAACCGCGTACTGAAACCGGGTGGAGTGTTTTTTGTTCTCGATGTCGATGATTCGACTTTCAAGGGAATGCAGGCGATGCAAGACCTGGTCTCTGCGCACTTGAAAGTCTATGAAGCGGATAGGACAATCATGTCGCGCATGAAAGGTTTGGCCGAGAGTGCAGGCTTTGAGCAAATAAAAGAAGATTTTGTGTACGTCGACAATAAGGGGAAGGAAGAAGCTCCGATAATTGCATACCCTGAATTCCACTTAGGAAAGATTTCCTTCTGGAGTATGTTTGCTTTCATGGGCCAGAGGAGCGAGGTTGCGGTAGCGTATGACAAGGCGCACCAAGAATACATGTCTTCTTCCGATAACCATTGCGAAATCTCTGTAATCTTTCAAGCCTACAAAAAGAAATAACGATGCAAACAACAAATCCATCTGAAAAGAAAATGTCTACCGACGCAAATAAAGATTTGCTCGTCGAAGCTGAAGAGATGCTCGTTTCGCCGAGCAAGAATGTAAAAATTCGACTGCTCATCCTCTTCAATTTCGCGATTAGCGTGCCCGTCCTTGTTTTTAACGGAATCGCTCTTGCTCATAATGGAAATTTTGCAAATCCTGGCCGCGACTGGATTATGTATCCCATCTTGCATCTCATCATGCTGTCTTCCGGTCTCTATAACTTAGTGCACCAAATTAGGCACACAAGTGGGAACCCGACTCTTGTTAAGATTTTTACATGGGCGACTGTGTTGATGTTGCAGTTCGTCTCTATTGCAACCGTGCAAGCGAATAGCAATCTGGCGCTCAGCTTTTTATGGGATGTCTCCATCTCGCTCGTCTTGATATTTCTGACTTCAGTAATGCTCAACCGTTGGGCTGCGTTAGTCTATGCAGTCTTGGCGTTTACAAATATGTATTTCTTGGCAACCCGCTTAGGTTTGGGCTTCGAGTATGTTCTTGTTGCGCCTCCCGGTTTTACACATGCTCTGCCGGCAAAGGGGGCTTTCCAGTTTGTTATTCTGTGGGGCCTTCTTATGTCCATCTCAGTCCTCGTTGCCTTTTCAGAAGGCGGCGTCATCGGCAAGATGCTCAAAGCTATTCCGCACGTGATTGCAAAGATTCGCGATGCGGGTGAGAGGCAAAAAAAACTTGAAGTCGAAAATATGCGGATGGGCGCAGAGCTTCATGTTGCACAGAAACTCCAAATGATGGTCTTGCCCCGCCCCGAAGAGCTGCAAAGTTGCGTTGGGTTAGAGATTGGCGCTCTCATGCAGCCCGCGAGCGAGGTCGGGGGAGATTACTACGACGTTCTCACGAAAGGAGATAAGACCTATATCGGCGTCGGCGACGTGACAGACCACGGCCTTGCGTCGGGTGTCGTCATGCTCATGGTTCAGTCTGCATTCCGCATCTTGCTCGAAGATCCCGAACCTTCGCTCAAGACGGCGTTGGAGCGGCTCAATAGCCTTCTTTACAAAAACATCCAAGGGCGTTTGCAAGATACGCGGAACATGACGCTTGCATTCCTGCGCCATCAAAATGGTAAAGTCGATTTGTGTGGTCAGCACGAAAAAGTTATCGTGATGCGCAAATTGAACGCAATCGAAATCTATGACACCAAAGACTTGGGTATCTATGTCGGTCTTATGGAAGATATTTCTTACACTCTGCATACTCTCTCCATTGAGTTAGAGCATGGGGACCAGCTTCTGCTCTACACAGACGGCGCAACCGAGGCTGAGAATAATACAGGCGAGCAATTCTCTGAGATGCGTCTGGCGCAGTCCTTCAAGAAGCATGCGGCAAAACCTGTTCAAGAGATTGTGGAATCGATTAAGAAAGAGATTATTCAATGGCAAGGCGAGGTTCCGTTATTAGACGATATTACTCTTCTCGCAGTGCGGCGCGTATGAACAATAGGAGGCTGAGATGACAAACGATTTAACTCTGGGGAGTTTCAATAAAATTCCCGACACAATACCTGCGGAAAGCGTCGTCAAGATTGAATTCCATCCGATCGACTTGGTGACGCACTGGAAACGCTGTGGCCTACTTGCCGATTTTATCGGATCGTTCTATTCGTACAGTAGCCAAGGCAAGAGCGACGAGAGGATTCTCTATAACCTTTCCACGGTCGTCAACGAGCTTATTGAGAACGCGGCGAAGTTTAGCAAGCAGCGCTCCCCGGTGACAGTGGTGCTGAAGCACTACTCGAACATCCTTCAAGTGCAAGTGGAGAATCAAGCGACGAATTCTGTTGCGGAAAATTTTCATGCACTGGCTAACACGCTGCTCACGAATGATATTGAAGAGCTTTATTTTAAGAGTCTTGAAGAGCGAGACGACGAACAAAAGACATCGGGCATAGGGCTTATGATGATTTTGAAAGACTATCCTG
>CAUJII010000139.1 GCA_963205035.1 Spirochaetota bacterium | reverse complement strand
AGGCACCCAAGAAACCTGCCCCGAAAACCGAAAAAGCGGCCGCTACAGCACCCGCCGAAACAGGAAAACCCATCGGAATGCCCGCTTCAGAACCCGAACGCGTCGCCGAACTCGACGAAGTCGTCGTGCAGGCCAATTCGCGCGTCATGGGGTCGAAGACAGATATCCCAATCCACGACACACCAGCGTCTATCGCAGTCATTCCCAAAGAGATTATCGAAGAGCAACAATCGGTCGACATGAACCAGATGGCTAAAAACGTAAGCGGTCTCACGACGACGCTCGCGGGCGGCTACGGTTTTTCTGATAGCTTCATGCTGCGCGGGCTCAACATGCGTTTTATGCGGAACGGTCTTCCCGACGGTAATACGTGGAACGGTTACATGCGCACAAATACCGACGTCGAATCGGTGGAAGTCTTGAAGGGGCCGGGTTCGGCGATTTACGGTCGGTCAGAACCGGGTGGGATTGTCAACATTACGACGAAGCCGCCGATGAGCAAGCTGGGTGGTTCGTTTGAAATGATGGGTGGCTACTGGGGGACTTACCGGGGTGTTTTAGATATCGGCGGCCCTTTGGGAACAGCCGACTTGCCCGCGCGTCTCAACGCATCGTACTATCATACCGACGGTTACCGGGGGCTTTACCGTACCATCGGCGAATTCTTACCCACCTTTACTTGGAAGATTAACGAGAAGCATTCGGTCACTGTCGATTACGATTACCGGTACATCAAGGCGCGCCCCGACAACTACGGTATTCTTTTTGGCGCGGACAATAAGCTCCTTTCCGTCAGCTCGTCGAATACGTATTACTCTCCGTTCAACAAAGCCGAGCAACAAATCCACCGCATCGCCGTATCGCACGAGGCGTATTTCTCCCCCAAGCTTAAATGGCGCAACGCCGTCATCTATGACAACCGCGACCTCTATCTTATGCGGAACGCGGGCGGTGCAGTCGATGCGACAAATACCAAGATGGTGAGCCGTAGCGCGCGCGAGCAAGACGACAAGTCACAAGACTTCTTAGTTCAAAGCGAAGCGGTTGCAAAGTTTGATACGTACTCTCTCGCGCACACCCTCCTCTTGGGTGTCGAAGCGCAATACTACCGCGTAAAGACATGGCGCACCGATTACAATTTGCCGGATATCACGAACCTCATGAATCCTTATGCGCCAGAGCGCAGCGCGAAAGACTATGCGCCGCGCCCAGGGTTTGACCGCCTTCTGACCAACCAAACCGCGAGCCTCTATGCGCAAGAGCAGGTGGCGGTGACTAACTATTTGAAACTGCGTGGCGGCGTGCGATTGGACCACTCCGAGATGAAAGACGACGGTTGGCAAGGGTTGACAAAAGTACAACGTACCATCGACACGGTGAAAGACCTTTTAAGTTGGCAGGCGGGTGCGGTACTCCAACCTTGGAAGAGCGTCTCTTTCTATGGCGGTTATTCTGCGGGTAAATTCATGAGCATCCAGACAGAATCTGCTGCACTTTCAAAAGATCCGGAAAGCTCTTCGCAAATCGAAGTCGGGAATAAACTCCAATTCTTCGACGGCAAGCTCTATACCAACCTCGCTGTCTTCCGCACCACACGCGAAAACTACTACGTGACTGACGCCACCGGTGTTTCGAGCCCCGTTGGCAAACGCCTCACCGACGGTATCGAAGTCGACGTGGCAGGAAATCCCCTGACAGGGTTATGGCTTACCTTAAGCGGCGCCTACTACAAGGCAAAGATTGATACCTATGAAAAAATTTCAGGAATCGACGCTAACGGTAAGAAGCCGCAATACGTTCCCGATTATACGGCGAACTTTTGGGTAACGTACGAAATGCAATCGGGCTTTCTCAAGGGCTTAGGTTTCGGCGGCGGCCCTTCCGCAAAATCGGGGATTTACGTCGATGCGGCGAACCTCAAAGAGGTGCCGGGGTATGTCGTCTTAGACGCCGTGCTCTTTTACCGCCTGCCGCACTTGCAACTGCAAGCGAACTTTCGCAACTTGACGAATGAGATCTACTTTGCAACGCCGAGCTTCTCGGGCGCGCTGCCGGGAGAGCCTTTCAACTTCACGCTCTCTGCGAAGGGGCAACTATGAGACGCTCCGCACTTTTTGTTCTCCTTACGCTCGCACTGACTGCGAGCGTAAGCGCGCATTATATTTGGCTCGAACGTGCAGACAATGCAGCACACCTCTACTTCGGTGAAGTGCAAGAGAACGAGCGCGAGAAATCGCCTGGGAAGCTCGACAAGATGGAGGGTGTGCGTTTCTTCGTTCAAGAAAAAAATGGAAAAACGAGAGAAATCCCCCTTGTGAAAACTGCGAACTTCTTTAAGGCCCCGCTTAAAGGCGAGAGAAATCTTTATGCGACAAACGAGGTTTTGCCCGTGCAAGACTTGACGCGCTTTGGTATTGGGATTGTGAAACCGTTTTATTACGCACGTTGGGGAACTGCCGGAACGGAACAAGCGAGCGTACCCGCTCAGACATTACATTTTCAACCTGCCGCAAAGAGCAAGAATACGTTCCAACTTTTTTTTGAGAAAAAGCCCCTTGCGAAGGCGAAAGTCCATCTGTATGCTCCGAATACTTGGATTAAAGAATACCGCACGGACGATTCAGGGAAAATTCAAATCGATACACCTTGGAACGGGCAATACGTGCTCGAGGTAGTCCATGTTGAAAAGACTGCGGGGACTTTTCAAGGCAAAGCGTACGAGGCGCGACGCCACCGGGCGACGTACACGTTTGTACACGAGTAAAGTCGGTTCGACTTCGCTCACCGCAAGTAGAAATCCCAAGAGCCTGTGCGGGAACTCATTGGTACAATTTCGCATCGTTTGCACGAGTTCCCGCACAGGCTCCCAAGCCGAATGCGGCTTGCCGCACGACGAAGGCTTTGGGATGCGCTCCAATTAACAATATAAACATGAAAACAAACCTTTGGCACCGTCGAGTAGCCCTCGTCTCCACAATATTCCTCCTAATTTCGGCGGTGACGGGGCTCTTGTGGGCGTATGCCGCGCACCTTTATCTAAGAACAGACTACCAGAAAAAGAAAAACGGAATAACTACTCCTGCGTTTCGTGCGGCCAAAATCACGCCACAAGCCGCGCTTGAAAGTGCGTTCAAGACAGGAGACACGACAAAGGTGGAGCATATTACCCTTCTACGCGAGGGAGGGCGGCTCGTTTACCTTATAGCGATGCAGAAGGGCGCAAAACAAAAACCCGCTCTTGTCGACGCCCTGACCGGCATGAAGCTCAGCCCCATCGACGATCGTTTTGCATCTCAAATCGCCACAGAATACGTCAAGGCGCCCGCGACGGTTGCAAGCGTTAAGACGCTTGCAACGTATGTGACGATGACGGGACGCGAACTCAAGGACGTGCTCGAAGTCACGTTCAACGAAAGCTCACACCCAAAAATTATTTTGGATCGAAGTTCGGGAGCCAACGTCGACGAGGTCGACGGCGCCCGAAAGTTCCAGTACTGGGTGCGCAAGCTACACCAGTTCCAATTTTTTGGGACTAAGAAAGAACTGACTGCGATTCCTGGTTTAGCCCTCCTCTTTTTAACTATCACGGGAGTAATGATTTTGTGGCGGCGATACAAGCCGAAAAAGAGACCCTCCTAATAGGGCGAAACAGTGTCGCTTAAAGTCTTAATGCCTTGCGCCTCTTGGCTTAAGACGGCAATCCCTAATTCGCGCGCCTTGGCGCGGGATAAATCAGATGGGATTTCTTATGCTTTGCTAAAAATTTTGCCTTAAAGGCTTTAGAAAATCACGAGCGCCGGCTTTTCCTTTTAGAAAAGCCTCGCATAACGGTTTGCAACCTGCTCGTGATTTTCCTGGGTATTCATCCTAAAAGACGGCAAAATTTTTCGCCGTGGCCCCATCTGATTTATCCCACGCCTTGCAATATTCATAAAAAGATTGACCCATACACCGCAAACCGAAAAGTTTATCTATGAAAAAAATACTCCGCATCTTTAAGAAAGTCCTCATTGGATTTTTTATATTACTTCTTGTGATTATGGTTGGCGGTTATATCGCGATCAAGGTCGTCGTCACAAAAGATTTCGTCGCGACAAAAATCGAAGAAAACATCAACGGGCGTGTTGAAATTCAAGACATTACCGTTCCGATTTGGGCAGCTTTTTCAGGCGTTACAATCGATGGTTTCAAGATTGGTTACCGCGACGGTGAAGTTGGTAAGCCCATGGCAGAACGTACGCCAATGAAAAACGAAGTTATCGGATTTAAGAAGTTCAACTTTCAAGTAGCGATTGGCGCACTCATTACGTCCTTCGGGAAAAACTTTGAACTCAAATCGCTTCTCATTACCGAACCTAAAGCGCACATTGTCTTGAGCGCGAATGGCGGTAATAATCTTGAACCTCTACTCATAAAACAAAAAACTAAAGAAGAAATTGCGAAAGCTGCAGAAGAGGCAAAGAAAGATGCGCTCGAAAAAAAAGCGAAAGCAAAAGAAGAAGCTCAAAAGCCCAAAGAGCCTTCCAAACCATTCGATTTTCGTGAGCTGCCGACTGCAATCAAGATGGGAAAAATTGGCATCGAAGGCGGCTATTTCACCGTTCAAATTGAAAAGTTAGGACAAACTCTCAAGATTAGCCGTGCGAATGTGTTGCTGCGCGACATTGATCTTGACCCGAAAAATTTAGAAAAACATAATTTTGTGGGACTAACCACACAATTCGATTTAGAACTTCAAGAGAGCAAGGGTCAGGGGATTAAATCCTTCAAGATTCTATTTGATTTACAAGGGGGGATCCATCCCATTAACCCAAAAACAGGCGGTATCGCAGAAAGTGCTACGGTCAAATTGGGGCTAAAGAAAGGAACTTTCGTTACAGGGCTTTCTATCTTTGAAAAGCTCAAAAACCAGACAGAGAATTTGAACAAAATTGGCATCAAACTGAACTTCTTGGCGGAGACTCAGACGCTCACGCGCGATGCGTATGCGACGGTCTACTACGCGAACGGTGTAGTAACTCTTAAAGAGCCGCCGGCTCTCATCACCAACGACTTTGAATTCCGCCTCACCAAGGAAGATTTTATCAACGTCAAGTCGATGGATCACCATTTCAGAGGCGATTTTGCGTTAGTGAAAAAGCATACGGCGCAAGTGGAAAGCGAACTCGACAAGGCCATCGCCTCGGCAGTGACTCCCGCGGTTGAACAAGTGCCTGCGGCTGTACGCAATCAGGTGAAAGGCGCTCTCCAACCGGAAAAAATCCGAGCCGGAGTTTTAGCTCCTGCGATGAAAAATGGTCTCCTGACTTTGGGCATCGATTCTTCGGGCCGTATCTCTTCTGCAAACGTAAGAGTTGTTACGCCGCAGTTCCCGAGTCTAAAGGAGCTCATTTCGACCGAAATCAAAAAGGCTTCGGGGAACTTGGGTTCGATGATCGACTCGCAAGTCGGCGCTCTGAAAGACAAAGCAAAAGCCGAGGCCAAAGCGCAAGTAGACGCCGCAAAAGCCAAGGCGCAAGCGGAAGCGGATAAGCAGAAAAAAGCGGCTGAAGAAGCGGCGAAGAAAAAGGCGCAAGACGAGCTCAGAAAAAAAGCACCGAAGCTCCCCTTCTAAATCTAAAGAGGCGAGATGAAAGATTTTTTTCTCTACGCCTTCTTTAGCGCACTTTATGGCGTTTTGGCGCTGTATTTTTTTCCGAACGTCAGCACAACTTCGGTGACGCTGGAGTGGGGACAGTTTGCGCGCCTTTTCATTACCTTTGCTGTGGTCTTTTTAGTCGCGCGCTGGACGGTCATGGCATTCCACCCCAAGCTCAACCTTCTCAAAGGGCAGACGATTGTGGGCATCGAAGAACCGCAAGGCGACAAAGTCTTGGACGTAATCGAGCCCGTGCTTCTCGCGAAAGAAAGCAAAGCGCCCAAGCTTAGAAAAAAGAGATCTCCCTGAGCGAACCGCAGAGACGCTGCATGCAGCGTCTCTACGGTTTGCGACTCGTCTTCTGTCTCCCATTTTTGGTGTTCGCTCTGTCTCTTCCCCATTCTTGCGTTATCGTGACTTGCCCCGTTTGCGGCACTACGGCGAAGAAAATTAGAGGCATCGCATTTGCTGAATGCCCGAAAGATGGGCTCCTTCTAAATTTGAATGCTACCGAGAGAGACTATGCACCCACCTACTTCGACGCTGAATACAAAGCGCAGTATGGCAAGAGCTACTTAGACGACCATGAGGCGTTACGCGCACGCAATACAATTCGCCTGGAAAAAATTGCGCCCTTGATGAACGCTCAAAGCCATCCACGCGTGCTCGAGGTGGGCTCTGCGGCAGGTTTTTTTCTCGGTGCCATGCGTGAGCGTGGCCATGCCGTCCAAGGGTGGGAGATATCTCCCACAATGGCGAAATATGCGAAGAGCCAATCGGTCGAAACTGAATGCCAAGATTTCTTTGACGGAGTTCGGAAATGGCAAAAGAAAAAAATGCCACCTTTTGATATTCTGGCTCTCTTTTATGTTCTCGAACATCTTAAAGAGCAAAAAACTGCTTGGGAAAATTTTAACCTACTCGTGCGGCCCGGCGGGTATTTGCTCTTAGCTCTCCCCTCTTATGGCGGTCCCACTTTTCGATTTAATCGCTTAGAGTGGACAAAGACTCACCCTTCGGATCACGTTGTCGACTATGCACCGAAAACGCTAACGCGCATCGCACCGCAGTTTGGCTTTCATGCCGTTTCGATTTCGAGCGAGGGCATTCACCCACAGCGTTTCCCTGGCGGAGCAAACAAACTTCTGTCGTATGTCTACCGTCTTGCTCTAAAGCATGCTCCGATTTCCGATACAATTTTTGCCATACTCAAGCGAGAAAATTCATGACGGCGCAAGACATTCTCAAAAGTTTTCTACCGCATTTGGAGGCTGAAAATCAGACCTTCATAAAGTGGGATTTATACTGGTTTGACAATCAAATCGACAAGGGAGAGTTTCATGAAGATGCGAAACGCGAGACTCAACCTTTAAGACTCGATCTTTCGGAAGAAGAATTAAAACGTCTCGCAGAGTTCTCTCTGAAGCCAATAAAAGAAAATCTTTTCAGTCTTGCCCTACCCCGCCACGGCAGGCAACCGACAGAAATTTTATTTTCTCTTAGCGGCAAGAATAATTTACCTCAAAGTGTAAATCCCACAAGAGACGGTCTTTCTCAAAACGCAAACCTTACTCTCAAAGACGCGCTTCAGATTTCAAGTCTTGCGGCGCGTTTTCCGCAGCTCTCGATTGACGCAGAATTTGGCCAAACAACTCCAGATGAAATCATCGGACTCTCGAATGCGTTCAAACGCCGCATTTTTCTTGGAATTATTAGCGGACGCAAGCCCTCTGCCGGATGGCGTCTCTTAGATCGATGGGGGCTCTTAGAAGAATTTCTGCCCGAAGTGTGTGCAGGTCGAGGGCTCGCACAAAACCGATTCCATGCATTCGATATATTTGAGCACCTCGTGCGTGCAGGCGACGGCGCACTCGACTGGAATGAGAGTGTTCGTTGGGCAGCACTCTTGCACGACATCGGTAAAGTGCCTACGAGGGTTGAGGGAGCAAACGGTGAGGCGTCTTTCCATAACCACGAAATGTATTCGGCACGCATGGTTGTGCCGATTATGAAACGCCTTGCAGTCCCCATTGCAATCGGCCAAAAAGTTAAGTTCTTGGTACGCAACCACATGTTCCACTACACCGACGAATGGTCCGACAAAGCGGTGCGCCGCTTTGTCAAAAAAGTTCCCCTAGACGAATTGCAAGACTTAATTCAATTACGCCTCGCGGACAGAAAAGGCTCGGGCAAGAAGACCGCTTTTCCAAAAGCTCTCCAAAAACTCATTCACCACATCGATCATATCATCGCACAGGAAAAAGAATTCAAGATTAAAGATTTGGCTCTCGACGGCCACACCCTCATGGAAATGGGAGTTCCCGCATCGCGCGAAATGGGCGACATCTTGAAGTATCTCCACGAAGAAGTAAAATCCGGACGAGCGGCAAACGAAGAGGAAATTTTACGCCGGCTCGTCAGACAGAAGCTCGAAGAAAATCTCTTGGGAACACATGGCACGTAACAGAACCTCGTCAACACTTCTTATCGCGGCTGGAGGCACAGGCGGGCACATAACCCCCGGAGTCAGTATCGCAGAAGCGTGGGTTGAAGGCGGCGGAAGCGTTCTTTTCGCAACACTCAAGAAAAATCTTGAATACCCGGACATCGTAAACCTTGCGCGGCTCGAAGGCGTCAGCGTTGTCGCGACCGACGCTCCTAAGCTCACCTTCCATCCTATTCGCTTTTTTAGTTTTCTTCGGGATTCTTTACGCGCATACCGCCTGATTCGATTTGCGGCCCACGAAGAAAAAGTTACTGCGGTTTTGGGCATGGGGGGGTTTAGTTCGTTCCCAGCCGTTCTTTACTCCATCTTCAATAGGGTTCCACTTTTTCTATGCGAGCAAAATGCCCGTTGGGGACTTGTCACGCGTGCGATGCGTTTTTTTGCCCGCCGCATTTTTCTTTCGTTTCCACCAATAACTACCACAAAAGAAAAATTTATTGTCACAGGAAATCCGCTCCGCGCTATTTTTGCCCAAGCGACGCCAAAGCCCACCCCAAAACCAAACAAGAAAAGCTCCCGAGGAAAAAGAACGAACCCCACAAGAAAGAAAACTATCTTCTTTGTGGGGGGTAGCCAAGGAGCAAAAGATATCAACCGCCTTTACGAGGCTTTGATTCACACCCCCGACGCAAAAAAATATAGCATTATTCTATCGACGGGCCCGCAGCAGTTTGAGGAGATTCTCCGCGTTGCACGTAAAACAGACGATGTGCGTAAATTTGTAAGCGACATGCCGCAGACACTCTTAGCTGCCGACTTGGTTGTTGCCCGTGCGGGGAGCGGCACGCTTTTTGAAATTTTGTGGTCGGGCAAACCGGCTCTTCTTCTGCCTTACCCCTTTGCGGCAGATGACCACCAGAGGGCAAACGCCGAAGCGTATAGCAAGATGGCCGACGCAACGGTATGCGATGTGCGTCCCTTCAATGCAGAGAAGGCACTCGCGATGCTTTTGAGTGTCCTGAAGACGCTGCCTGTCGCAAAACCGGTGGGGAGTACTGCGGTAGCGGGGCAAATTACCCGATATATAAAAGAGGCTTGTGAGAAAGTCTGAATCTTCTTTCACAGCCCTTTAACTACTACCCATGAATAAATTCATCGCCTCTGCCGTCTGTATGTTTTTCTTGAGCGCTCCGCCATTGATTTTTGCAGACCGTTGGCTCATTCTGCCACCCCGCTTGGAATTATCTTCGTCGGAAGACTTAAGGCCCAACCCAAAAGAGGCAGCACTGTCTCAAGAGCTACAACGCGCGATGGTTCTTTACCTCAAGGCAAGCCGCGTTCCTCAAGTGAGCGATGCTCAAGACGCGGAAAGTTGCCTGCGTCAAGAGAACTTAAATATGCAGCAGCGTATCTCTGTCTCCGAACTTAAGCGTGTTGCTCAAAGCTGCCAAGCCGAACGCATGCTTGTGACGCGAGTTCGCCGTCATAAAGGTCAATTTGAAATTACGAGCAAAGTTTTTTTTCGTGAGTCGTCTGCGCTTTCTGACACGCTCATGCAAAGAGGAGAAAATCTAAACCAAGCATTAGGCGAGACTTTAAGCGAGCGTTTTCAGAAAAGCCCTCGAGTCGATAAAGATAACCTGAGCGACTTGATTGTCGTGGGTGACACACACGGCAAAATTTACTTCGACTGGCTCGCGATGAAGAATTTTTTTCTGAGCCTCGATTCGGTTAAGAACGCGTATTGTCTCGTCAATCAGCACGGCAAGGTGCAGAGCTATACCCTTAAGAGTAATAAAGAAAGTGAGAAGAAATTTCTCGATGCACTGCATTTTGAAGGTGGCGCGGAATTATCTAACACCGACGATCTTCTCCGGTGTGCGAAGACTGCGATCGACGCATCGCTTTCGTCTGCAAGGCGTCCTGTCGTCGTTTTCCTTGTCTCAACTCGGCCCGGCGACAACCCGAGCCGCATTGCACTAAAAACATTTTTTCGTAAGATCGCGTCACGCACTTCACTTTTTCTCGTGACTGCCGCCTCCATCGAGGCGCAGAGCGCACGCTTCTGGTCTTCGCTGGCGCGCGAACTTTCGCCACAAGTTCATTTCCTTCCTTCGGCCCAGCGTGCGCGTGCAGGGCTTTTAAGCGGCCAAGAGTGGTATGTCTTTAGGCAACGCGGCAGACTCTTTGAGTCTCGCGAGGAAAATCCCACTATGCTAAAGTCTGGAATTTTGATTCCTGAAAAATATAGCGAGGACACCTCGCCGACGGACTTACTCAATCTCTACGCCACGCTTTCAGGAAACAAAGTTGTCACCAAAGGCACTACAGAAATTTGGAACGGAGAATTTGAAACAGGTATCGTCAATGCGTTCAAGGAAAATGTCGCAGATAAGACAGCTTGGCGCGTGATGCTCAAGCAGAATGGACATATCTATTACGTGAGTCTTTCGGCGAAAAACGCCCGCAAGTTAAAGGTCGGCGAGTTTGCGCGTATCTACACCGAACTCTTGCCGCCATCGGCGCACTCCCCGCTGCGCAATCGAGTCTTGCCAACTTTGGTTCTGAAGCGTGCGAGTGAAAGCCACCCGGCACTTGAAATCAGTATTTTGGATTACTTGCGAAATCCCACGGCGTATTTGAGACAGGCGATGGGTGCTCGTTCGTTCTATGTGCTGACGGGCGAAGTGGTGCGTATTCTGCCTCAAAGTGAGGGGGCGGAGAGCGACGCGTTTTCCGAATAGTTACTCGCATCCCGAATAGTTACTCGCATCCCGAATAGTTACTCGCACCCCGAATAGTTACTCGCATCCCGAATAGTTACTCGCATCCCGAATAGTTACTCGCTACCCGAATAGTTACTCGCTACCCGAATAGTTACTCGCTCCCGAATAGTTACTCGCTCCCGAATAGTTACTCGCTCCCGAATAGTTACTCGCTCCCAAAATCTCACCAGTTCTTCGCATAACACTCACTTTCGAGGACTTTCCCCCGGCAGGCAAACGGCAAGTCGTAAAACTCCCCATCTTTCCGCTCCGTAATCCCCAAATAAAGCGGGTTTGCGACATTCTCTATAAAACTCGCCTTGAACCGAAAATGGAGCGCAGCCTTTCCCACAGCGTCGCTGTTTGCCTCTGCCCGCAGATTGATTTGAAACTCTTCTGCATCGAGAAAGACTTTATCGATCAGAGCTTTGCCGTTCTTGACGCGTGTCTCGACTGACAGCGAAGCGAACTCGACATCGGTAAATTTTTGCTCCAACTTATGCAGGGGACCCGTGAGAATTCCCTTCTGGAAAAAACTATCTTTGACTTTGCCCCGCCCGAGTTTGAGCGACATCTCCCCCACGCCGCTTGCGATTACCGAACTCAGACTCTTCCCAGAAAAAGTTAGATTCCCATGCGCGGTAATCGGTCCATAGACTGTCGCTTTAGTATTAAAAAGTGGTTTGAGGTATTGCGCTTCGATGCCCGTCGCATGAAAGCTCAAAGTCTGTCTGTGCTTCGTGTCCTCACTCCAGGAACCTCTCAAACTACCCCTGCCAACCGCGAAGTAAAAATCTTGGAGTGCTGTCACAGACGAATTCATCTTGAGCACAGCACGCCACGCTTGTGATTTAACTCCCCGGAAGAGAAGCCCCGCACCTTTGAGTTTCAAATCCATTTCGATCGCCGTGCTGCTTGTTGTAGAAGAGGGAGCTGCGCTCTTCTCACCTGCGAGTTCTGTTGACGATTCCGTATGCTTCGGGAACATCTTTTCTAAGTCTAAGACACCGCTTTCAACTTCTCCGCGAATTTTTGGGACTGTCTTACCAACGTCCAGAGAAAGCGAGGCTTTGACTCCATGCCCGCCCACGGAAAGTTCTTGCTTGGCAAGCACAATATGCGCTCCACTCCATTGCCCGCTGAGTCGTGCTGCTTCAATCTTCACTGGGGATTTCTTTACTAAGACATTCTGAGCGCTGAACGAGGCATTGACCTGCGAATTCCGAAGTGTACCCTGCAATGCTAAAATTCCTTCCACTGAATTTTTCGTGAAAGGCGCTAATGCGACGCTTCCCGAAAAATCAACGGAGTAACCTTGCGCTCCCTCATGTAGCGACTCGTATGTGCCACTGCCGGCAGGGATTTTTACGCTCCCTTTGCCGTCTTTTAGTTGCATTTGTGGCAGAGACAAAACGGCACTCCCTTGCCAGTCGATTTCGGAGGCGTGCGCAATTTTTGTCGCAATTTGCGCACCTTCTGAAACAATTTCAAGCTGTGAGTTTCTACACTCGAACCGGAGCTTTCCAGAAAGCCCTCTTGCAGAACTTATCCACGCGTTCAAATCCCAATCTTTGAATTGACCGTGCCCCGAAAAAGTATCGCTCGGATTCCACGGTTTCCTGTCGATGAGATTGGAGGCTACCTCCTCAAGATTCTCAAACCGTGGCTTGAGATTTATTTGGAGCGAGCTCTTTTCACCGCGTGCCGCTTGGAATTCAATCGAGCGACCCTCAGCAAGAATCTTTAGCGAGAACGTTGTCAATCCCACAGGCCATGGCAGAACGCGCACATCGTGAAAGAGCTTCGCATCGAAGAGGCGGATGTTTTGGATTTTGAAATCCGATGCGACGGGCAGCCCCTCGGCTATTTTGTTTTGAGAAGCGGCCGGCGTCTCGATCTTCCAGCTTTGAACACGGACCTTCTTGCCCTGATAGATACCGTCTTCCTCGAAGAAATGGAACTCAGGCCGCAAGACATCGACTCCCTGAACGACCACCTTTTTCTTGAATAGTGGTATTAACTTGAGGTCTAACGTAATCCTTTCAGCGGCGGCAAGGCAGAGCCTCGACACGAGTTTTGTGTTGCGTATGCAAACTCCGGTGAGTTCAAAATTGCCCGTCCAAGTAAACCGGAAGTCCTGGATTTCAGCAAGAAGTCCTCGGCTCTGAAGTTGAGAATTTAACTCCGCCGAGACGCGCTCCGCCGAGAGCTCTTTCTTTAAGTAGAAGACACCTACACAGACAGCAAGAAGGATAAGAACGAAAAGACTGAGAAGAATGCGAAAAAGCCATACCCGAGGCAGGCTCTTTCTGTCCATTGACTTAACCGACGAGGGCGGCCGCTATGATGATCGAAATCCCAATCAGCAAACCCGCAAATAGAATCGCCGTCGCGCGGTTTTGTTTATCCGCAATTTCGCCCCACAAATCGCGTGGGCTAATCCAGTCGATAATGACGAACGTCAAAACCATAATGACAATACCCAAGACCGAATAGACCAAGACCGCTAAGATGTGATCGAGATCGAGTAACGGCGCTTTCGTGCGCACCGCATCGGCACTCTGCGCAACGAGCGCGGTCGCCGACAAAAAGAGCAAACTCAATTTTTTCATTTTTCTTCTCCTCTGCTGATAAAATTTAACTAAGACTTATTTGCCGCCTCCGGCTAAGATGCGCGGCATGAAAACTGCGCGGAAAGATGTCGGGTTGGCGCGGATGCTTTTCACGTTCAAATTTTCCGCTTCCATGGGTTCCTTGCCGCCCGATTTTGTGAGAGTTTTGTACGTTGAAAACGCAAAAAACGCCAACGTAAAGGGAAGCATGAGGTACATTTTCAATATCTGTTTCATCGTTCACCTTCCTTCGCACGATAACGAAAAGCATAGTAACCGTAAAAATAAATTAACCAGAAAAAGAAAACGATCGCCCAACCAAGCGAAAGAACGTCGCGCTTGGCTTTCATGGATAAAACCAATTTAGGCGCCGCTGCTTTCGCTGGAAAATCTACCGGCAGGTACTTCCCCCCTTTGCCCACAGCAGGATCCTTTGCCCCGGTCGCAGGCGGTGTCGCAACCGGTTTAGCAGGTGCCGCTACAATGCTATGGAGTGCTCCTTTAGAAGCATCTGCCTTTCCTAAAGGGCTTGTCGGCATGAGCTGCGGTATAGCAGCACGTGTACCAAAACGCGCTAAGTTTGCCTTGAATTGGAGCACCCCAACATTCGTCGCACCGGCCACAAAGACGTAGTATTCACCCGGAGGCATCTTCTCTGTTGTGAAATCGGAGGTGTTTCCACCTTCGCTCCAAGAGTCTTCACCCGAGCCGCCATAATAATAAGAAAGCTCGCCGTCGTAGATAAATCCCTTGCCGGTTTTTTCATTGATCATGAAAATGTTAAGACTCACCCACTCCTGCGAAAGATTGCCTGCAAACGCAAACTCCACATTGGTTTCCTTGTCGAGTTCAATCGAACCTGGCTCAAAGCTAAATTCTAAATAATCGGTTGTACCTTCTGTCTTGTATTCAAAATCGGCGGTGTTGAGGCTCAATGTTTTATCTAAAACAATTTTCTCTTCACTCTGACCCGCACTAATCGTGCACGTCGTACAAGTTCCGAGCATCATGAGCGAAGAAAGAACAAGCGCCAGAAGTTTGCGCGGCCGCCAAGGATTGGGTTCGCACATGCCAAACCCAATGCGTTGCGGCATCTCTTCTAAACCAAATGCTTTTTGGATTTCTTCGGGATATTTGTATTCGCCCACCGACCAATTGCTTTCGCTGACTTTTTTCCAATAGCCGTTCTGCGTGGCGACGACTTCAACGGCATCGGAGAGTTCGTATAAATCGTCGTCTTCCTCTGCTCTTAATTTCTCATTCTCGCGCTCCATCCAGGCGTGCGCTTCATCAAGAAGAGTCTCTTGTTCGACTTTCTTACCTTCTTTATTATGATATGCCGAAACCGTCTCACAAGAAAGCTGATAGGGGGGATTGATGTATTCGGTAACACCGTTAGTCTCTCCGATTGAGGCTTGCCACGGAAACTCCCCAATAATGCTTTTGACTTTTGCGGTGTAGCTTGTGAAGTATTTGAATTTTTTGCCCGCAATCTTGACTTTTCCGGTAGGGCCTTGCCACCCCGGACGGCCCGATGCGTCATATCCCATATTCGGAGAAGTTTCGACCAGCGTCCAATGGCCCGAGCTTTCAACCAAATAGCGGTAACCGAAATAGGGATTAAAGAGTAAGTATTCGCTCCATTCGCCACCTTCGTCGTCTTGGCGGATTACCATGCCAACACACTTATATTTTACACCGTTCAGAACTCCTTCAGCGCCCAACGGCACCCACATCTTATAGGGGTATTTGTCGTTGTATTTCTCTACGATTTGTAGAACTTCGTGGTCGGGCGCTAAAATGGAAGAACAATGCGAACACCGCACAGTCTGTGATTTTCCGGGGAGGGCCAAATGCACAGGTCCCCCGCAATTCGGGCAACGGAAATCTTTCGCTTGAACGGGAGCCGTCTCCGGTGGTGGGCTGTCTGCACGGTAACGGAAAGTATTGCCGTTTGCAGACTGTGTTTCTTCGCTCACGCGACTGCTCCTGTATTAGAAGGTATGGCGTCTTCGGCCTTGAAACCGTAAACGCTGCGCACGCGCGTCAAGTGCAAGTCGCGAAACGAGAGAGCTTTCCCCCAAAAGACGAGCACCTTCGAGCTATCGCTTAGAGCGCCGTCTTCAGAAAAATCGAGGGTAACAAAATCGCCGGCTTGGTTCACGCAGTCGACCACGGGCGCTTCGTAGTCGCCATCAAACGCAAACGGGAGTTCTCCCTCGCCTGAAACAACAACCGAGCGTTGTATATCTTTTATGAAAAAAGTCTTGCTGTTGACTGAAACAGACCCACCCGCTTCCAAACCGTCAAAAGTCAAGCCTGCATCGAGCTTCGCATCGCGCAAAAGCCGCGTAAAAAAATACACGCCGCTCGCTTCACCCAGCCACGCATCGCCTTGGTCTTTATCCATGCTTAGAAACCACTCGTTCCAAAACCCCAAACCAAAACGGTATTGGATGCGGCCGACAATCTTGAAAGTTTTGCCGTCAATAGCCCCCGTTGTGCCCAACTGCAAAGGCGAACCGTCTTCGACCAAGGCGGCTCTCTTACCGACCTCTTTGAGCGCATCACCTGTTTGCACGGAGAGTGTGCGGCAGTACTTGCACACTGCGTAGAGGCTGTGCGCGTTTTCAAAGACGAGCGGTGCGCCGCACGATGGGCATGTCGATTGCTTCACAAAGGCACACACTTGAATCGGATGGCATTTTGTCACGTAAAAAAAGAATCCACAAGACACGCCAAGTCGCAGACAAAAATTGCCTCATCTCAAAAAGTTAATACCTTAGAAATATGAAATCTCCAGACGATAACTTCACCGCACCCACAATAGCTGCTTTATGGCAGAACAATTTCGACGACCTCCCGTTCGAGGCTGTCATAAAACAAGACGTGCTGCGCCAAGGCCTCTCTTTTACCGCGAACGCGCTCACCTCTGCCGACTATAAAAAGAAGGATTACTTTATCTTTACGTTTGATCGGGCACCTCTGACGGAAATCCCCGAGCACAAGCGAGTCCCCGAAGAAATCCGTATTTTTACAGATAGCGAAGTCCAGGGAATCCATCCACTGGCGCCAACAGTTATCTCGGTGAGACTAAATCCCCGGTCTCCTTATTTGGTCGATGCCAACGAAAAGGGGGAACTCCACCTTCTCCTCGCAGGCGAAATCATTGCCAAGGTTATCTATCCACCGATTCCCAAGTACTACCACGAAGAATACAGCTTCGACAAACCCATCGGAGAGGTCGCCCCTGCAATAGAATGGGGATACCTCATTTACTTGACTGTTTTTCGTAACTGCCAGTATTTCGGTAAAGACGAGGAATGCCAATTCTGTGACATGAACCACAACTGGCGGCAGCAAAAAAAACAAGGGCGGCCGTACACCGGCGTTAAAGACCCCGCGCACGTCGTCGAAGCACTTGAAAAAATCGCCGCAACGGACGAGACAGCAAAGGCGTTTACGATTACAGGAGGCTCTGTCACGGGGAAACTCGGCGGCAAAGACGAGGTCGAGTTCTATTTGCAGTACGTCCGCGCGCTGAGCGATAAGCTCAAGAAACGCTTCATATCGAAAATGGTCATCCAAGCGTGGGAGAAAGACGACTGCAAGAAGGCCATCGACGCGGGGGTGCAAATCTACCACCCCAACTACGAAGTCTGGGAGCCCGAACTTTTCCGCAAGTTCTGCCCCGGCAAGGAGCGCTTCATTGGGCGCGAGAATTGGATTCGGCGTATTGTCGAATCGGCCGAGGTCTTCGGCGCGATGAATGTCATTCCCAATTTCGTGGGAGGTGTCGAGATGGCAGAGGGGTCGGGCTTCACCGACGTCGACAAGGCCGTCCTTTCGACCAGCGAGGGGCTCGAATACTTTATGAGCCGGGGAATTGTTCCGCGCTTTACGACATGGTGTCCTGAGCCTTATACCGTCCTTGCAGAAAGTGCGCCGCCGCCGCTCGAGTATTATCTGAAACTCTTGCGAAACTACCGTGCAATCCATAAGAAATACGCGCTCCCCGTGCCGCCGGGGTATGGCGAGGCAGGTGTCGGCAAAGCGGTTTTTAGCGTGAGCGCCTTTATGGATGTTTTGTAATAGTTACTCGAATTTTTGGTAAGCAGAACAAATTTTAGGTATTCTACTGATTAACTATGTATTACGAAATTATCCGACAGATGGCAAAGCACCTGCGAAACCTCAGCGCGATCTTAGAAAAGGCCGAAGCGCACGCTACCTCCGTGGGCTTCGAGAGCGACAACTACTTGGGGCTAAGACTTGCGCCGAATATGCTCCCATTCTCGGCGCAACTGCGTATTGCCTCCGACAATGCCAAGAGCGCTGCGGCAGGGCTTTCGGGTAAAACTCCCCCTGTGTTTGAAGACACTGAAAAGACGTGGAGCGAATATAAGGCGCGCTTGGTGAAGACTGTCGAGTACCTCGACACGTTCCAAAAAAGCGACTTTGAAGGCGCTGCGGAGCGGAAAATTACCTCCAAATTTTTTGGCGACAAGCACATGGTGGGGCACGAGTTCATCATTGAACGTGCATTCCCCAACTTCCTCTTCCACGTCACAACGGCGTACGACCTGTTGCGGCTTGCAGGAGTCCAGTTGGGTAAGGCAGATTTCTTAGGCCCACAGCCCCTGCATAGTTAGTCTGGCTCAACGCTAACGGCCCAACTATTTAGAAACGATCTTCAGCCCAAAAATTCCCCGTGCGGCCGAATTGAGGCGGATTAGCGTGGGCTTTGCGCAGAAAACATCGTCTTTTGGTTTCGTTTACGCGAGCGGCGCGCATAGACTCGTTGTCGCGCCTACTTCAAAAATTTGACAAGTCCCACGATGAGACCTGCCGTTGCGGCAAGCATGCCGCCGAGCCTCAAAAGGAGACGGTACTCTAATTCGCGCAGTTTCGCGTCCAAATAAACTTTTGTGGCCAGTTGCTCTTCGACAAGGCTCGCGAGAATCGAGGTCTGCGCTTCTGCTTGTTTTTCGCTAAAGCCGGCCTTGCGTAATTTCTTAACTGTCTCGTAAGTATCCAATGGCGAAACCATAACGCTTCCTACATTGCCTGACAGGAATGTCAAGAGTTTTCAAAAAACGATATTCAGTCCAAAAATTCCGCGCGCTCCCGAATTGTGATAGAGCGAAACCGTCTGCCACCTTTCGTTCAGTAAGTTTTCGCCGCGCACGAAGAGCCCCAGAGAGGGCGTCACCTGAGCTTCGATGCCTACATTCAAGAGTGTATACCCCTTGAGGTTTACCTGCGCCTCAGTGATGCTTTCAATCTGCTTGCGGCGATGCACATACTTGAGTTCCACGCTGAAATCCCAAACCGAAGGCTTGAAGTGTAGCTTCGAGAAAACGCCGAGAGGCGAGCGAAGCGAAACGGCGTCAAAAAAATACTCCGCGCTGAGCCCTGTGTCGTGATAAAAATACGCGCCAAAGTTTTGCGCAAACGAAAGCGAACCTTCGAGCGAGCGAAAAACAACGGGCGTCAACGCCAAGATCCCTTGCGTGCTATCGAGCCGCCTATCGAAATAGACGGGATAATCGGAGTATTGCGCGTTCGCTTTGATGAAAGAATCTTTCGTGACATGAAAATTATTCTTGAATGCAGCACGCCAAAAATCTTCTGCTTTTGTGAATCGGTAGGGGGATTGATACCACTGGCCGAAATAATAGTCGGCAAAATCGGGAAGCCTTCCCGTGCGTTCCAACTCTAAAGTGCTTTGGTAGCCCGGATAAAAAAAATCAAACGCGACACGCGGCCCGACGACGGGATTCATCGCCTGAGCAAAAAAAATCTTTGCGCCAAGAGTCGCGTCGATTTGCAAAGCCTGACCGTCTGCGCCCACGACAAAACGCGCCAACGGAAACACATTCTTCACCTCGGCGTTGCCTACGCGGTAGTACATTGTGGGATTTACCCCGTAATCGTTATTTTCTCCGTAGTGCAAATCACCCGTCAGTGTGAGCGCGTTACGCTCGCCGAAAATATACTGCCATTCGGCAAACGCTTTGAGCGCTCGAAAATTCGCTGTGTGCCGCGTGGGTGCAAGGGCTCCTTCGGTTTCTCCTTGTGCAAGCGTTCCTTGAACGCCTGCAATGACCTTTTGACTTTCTGTCGGCCGCACTTGGGTGCTCCACTCAAAGCGACCAAGCCTTTTCCTCTCCTCGCCATAGAACGTGTTATTTTGTAATCCGCGTAGAGAATCTTTGTATTCGCTCCGGAGTCTCGACACAAAAGTCGAGCTAAAACGCCTCTCGATCGCCAAGGTCAGTGCATCGGAAGAAGATTGCGAATGCGCAACTTTGGAGCCGTTGAACTCTTCATAGTCTTGTTTTTGTCGCACATAGTTAATGAGATACGAGCTCAGCTTTTCTCTTTTTGTGATGTAGAATCGCGCACCAAAGGCATTTTGTGTGCCATACTCCGTGCCGACGTTGGCCTTGCGTTCGACGAGTTTCGTCCCCTGCTTTTCGCGCTCCATATTGAGGTCGAGTTCATCCTCCCACCGGCTGAGCCTTCCCTCGGCAACTTGGGGGAGCTCGATTTCGCTCTTGCGCGGCGGCGCGAATTGCTCGTCTTCGCCCTCGACAACGGTCGCCTTATCGGTGATTGAGTCTTTGCTTTCGCCCTCATTCTCTTCTTTGGACCGAAGAGGAGCGGCGGTGCGCCCCCTGTCTAAGTTAAGCTCTTCTTCAATGTTGAGCCCTTGCGACTTACGCGCATCCTTCGCTCTAAGAGATGGAATAAAAAAAACGCAGGAGAGTAGTATAACGCCGCAGAAAAAAAATATCGGTCGCCGCGCTATAAAGTATTGCAAAACTGTAATCCCGAAAGAACGACTGTGTGGCATAGATGTTTCTTTCGTTACACGATGTTGAAACGTGGTGTAAAGACGTAAGGCGGAGGTAGTTATGAAAAAACTTTGTATTCTTTTTTGTTGTGCGGTAAGTCTTACGCCGCTCTTTGCCGACCAATTCGCATACATTGAGCCCGATTTGGCAAAGCGTGCAGCGAAGCTCCTGGAACACGAGGCCGAGATCTATATTTTCTGCGAGCCTTGCAGCGAAAGCCATGGACAAATAGAAAAAGTTTACTCCATTGAAACAGCCGATGTGAACTTTGAGGGATACCACGAAGTGCGCATCAACGGCAAAGGCATCGACCTGGCGTACACGTTCATCAAGCGCGACGGCAAATGGAAAAACGCCGCGTTTCTGTTGGGACTCATTCCGAGCGGTGTGAGTCGTGAAGTTTCGGTTCGCTAAGGGCGTGGCATCCCACACTACATCAGGAGCTTCCACGCATGAGGAGCAATTTCAATCGAGATAGAATCAGCGCTTGTCATTTCGCCGTCTACCATGACGGGGGTGTCTTTAGGAATTTCGATTTGCATTTTCTGAAAAGTTAAATGCTCAACGCCTTTGGAAGCGACATGCGCTCCGCTAAAGAGCTTCGGGAACAACCCCCAGAGACTGAACCTGTTCTTGAACGAGGGAATAATCGCATCGAGCATCTTATCGTCCAGAGACGCCATCGGCGCCATCTTCATCGCTCCGCCGGTAAATTGGGAATTACAGACTGCAATAAAATTCGCATCGAGGCTTCGCTCTCTGCCGTCGATAACGACACGGTAATGGTATTTCTTATGAAACGGTATTTTAAGTACAGTCGCGGCGGCATACGACTTACGGAGTTTTGTCGCAAGCAAGTTGATATCGCAAATGAGCCCAACAGCCCAAATATTGATAAAATAACTCGTCCGTAGAGTGCTGCCTTGCTGAAAATCAAAACGCCCGCAGTCGATCTTCCGTACAGATGACGCTCTAATCGCGTCAAAAAGTGCATTCTGCGCACTCTGAAAATCGGCGATGCCAAAATCGCGCAAGAAGCTATTGCCGCTGCCCGCCGGAAGGAGCCCCACGGCGTCTTTTAATTTTTTTGTAGGGCTCTTTTCAAGAATCGCACTCAGGCCCAAGGAGAACGAGCCGTCCCCTCCCATAAAGATGACGAGCTTCTTGGGTTTGTATTCTTGCAGAGCAATAGCGGCAAAATGATCGGCGCTCGATGACGGGTAAAGAGTCAGAGTCTTTTGCGGAAAAGTATTTTTCCACTCGGCTGCAAAAAGATCGGCAAGTGCCTGCCCTTTTTTCTTGCCGCTCTTGGGGTTATAGACGAGCGACGCGGAATCAAAAGCTAACATTACGGTAGCATATTCGGGAGAGCCCAACCGATTTCGTGCGGAATCGCAGGAGCGCGTTCGAGGTTGTGCTCCACCATTTCGTGGAATATGGTCCCCATAATAAAACCATCTGCCATCCGTGCGGCTTCAATCGCTTGACTTTTCTCGCGGATGCCAAAGCCAATAAGAATGGGAACCTTGCTTGCTTGACGCAGCGACTTAATCAAAGGCTTCAGCGGTTTGAGCGACAAATCGTGTTGCCCTGTGACGCCTCGATAAGACACCATGTAAATGAAGCCGTTGGCTTGGCGTGCCACTTCTTGCGCCCTCTTCGCCGTCGTTGTGGGAGTTACAAAATCAATCCACGCGACGCGGTTCAGCACTTCTTCTAAACCTTCTTTTTCGATAATATATCTTTTCTCGTCGAAAGGGATGTCTGGAATAATCACCGCATGCACGTTCAGGTCAAAAAGTTTTTCAAAGAGAGTCTTGAAGCCGGCTTGGTAAAAAAGGTTCGCATAACCCATCAACGTAAAGGGAAACGTTGGGTATTTCTTTTGAAGCCGTCGTAGCATCGACAAAACATCGGTCATGCGGAACTCGTGGCTGAGCGAGCGTTTGAACGCACGCTCGAGAACAGGACCGTCGGCAACAGGGTCAGTGAACGGCAAACCAATTTCAACGGTGCTCGCTCCTCCCTCAATCATTTTGCAGATAATTTCAAAAGTAATTTTACTGTCGGGGTCGCCGTAAGCGATATAGGGTACAAATAAGTAACCCTTTTCTTTTTTTCGCTCGTTCAGATAACGGGTGAAAGGATGCATGCGTGTGTCATTTGTGTTTTGCCAAAGGGCGGCAAGCAAAAAAAGACCACTTATTCAGAAGACTTGTGCGCTGCGCTATTTTCAGGCATAGCTTGTTTCAGATACGCGTCAAACACCCAACCCGAACTCAATGTCTTATCCATCACGAAAGCCCAATGGCCGTTTTTGCCTGAGACTGTCGTCTTGCCTTCTCTCAGTCTAACGAACAGAATCTCCCCGTCGCCGAGTCTTCGAATCACAGTCGAGGACGTACCGGGTCTGTCGCGCAGTTGCAATTCACGCGCAGCCACGCGGAAGATATGCTCGGGAAAAATTGTCGCCAGCTTTGAAAATGGGATCTCCAACGACTCTAAAGGTGCATGCGTTTGTAAGAGTTTTTGCGCCAAAGACTGCATCGATTTTGTGGGAGGGCTTTCTAATAAAAGAGCGACGGAAATAATCTCTGCGGCACGGCCTTGGGTTTCTCTCAAACTCGCGAGCCTTTCCAAAACTTCACGGCGGAAAATCGGCCGATTATCGATCACTTCCAAATTGCCCATAAGCGACGCTAAACTCGCATTCGGGTTCAAAACAAACTCTGCTGATATATAATAACCCATAAGGAGAGCATTCGCCTCTTCTCCCTTGAGCGCACTTTGAGTAAAAGAGCGCAGTTTAGAAAAAGAATGCTCTCTGAAAAGACGCTCTGCTTTTTGAACCTTCGACTCTGAAAAGCGGTAAATCAAAAAAAGGGTTAATACCACAACGCCTAAAAGCACTAACGCGACACGAAACCATTTTGCGAGCGTTTGCCGTTTTTCTGCGTGAGAGACCGCCCGCATAAATTCTTAGCACTCGTTCAGCCGGCAGATTCGATTTTTTCTTTTTCGGCTTTTGTTTGCGGTGCTTTGCCGAACTTGCTAATCGTCTTTTGGATCGACTCGATTTGGTCGAGGAGTGAATCCAATTTACGCGCACGCTCGTTGGGGTCTAAAACCGAGACCATATTATCTTGAATCGATTGCGAAATGTTCGATACCAGCCCTGAAATACTTTGCAGAACGCGGTCGGCTTCTTGCTGTCCTTTATCTGCAAGACCTTTGAGGAATGCGCGCTGTTCTTGCTCGTGCGCCTGCGAAGGGTTGATGAGCATCTCGAGCAGAGTCTTTCTCTCGTCTGAATTGCTCTGCGTCATACCCACACCCGCCAACACGAGTTTCTTGAGCATTTCCAAAACACCGTCTTTACTTTCACGAATGAGCAATTTCAACATCTGGTTTTGTAAAATGGGATTTCCAACGCGGTCGGAATCGTTTAACTTGAGGAAAGTTTGCCCCAAGACCTTACGCGTAATATCGTCGCCGTTGGTATTATCGACAACTTTGATGTCGATGCCATCGCGTACATACTGCGCTACCTCGTCTAACGTAATTGTCTTGGAAGTCTCGGGGTCGTAGAGACGGCGGTTTGCGTAGCGTTTAATGAGTTTCATAGTTCCTTAAAGCCTAAATGCAAACCTCAAAAAAGGTGCACCGGCTTCTTGTGCATCGCACGAAAATGAGACGCTGCGTCAAGGGAAACGATAAGTCGGTGTGGTATTTAGAGCCTCTGCGGGAACTCGTGCAAACTATGCGAAAAGACGATTTTTTCTGCGAAAAGAACACGCGTTGCTAGAAAAAACAGCAAATCAGCGCGAATTCCGGGCGTC
>CAUJII010000138.1 GCA_963205035.1 Spirochaetota bacterium | reverse complement strand
ACACCGGCAAGTCAGGCTGCGACTTGCAATGAAGATTTGTTGAGCGCGCAAGATACGGCGGAGTTGGAGAAGATGCGCAAGCTCTTGCTTGTGAAAAATTATGCGTCGAAAACGCAAAAGTCGTATTTGGGTGCAGTGCGCAGACTCATGCTCCAAGCGGGCAAACTCGACAAGAATATTAACGACTTAACGGATAGCGAGATTCTCGATTATGCGGCCTCATATAAAGAAAGAAATTTTTCGCATGAGGTTCTACGCATGTTGCGCGCGGCGCTCTATTTTTATTTTGTGGGAGTGCACGGCGTTCCGAGAAATCTTCCCATGCTCGCGGGCATGCGCCGTGAGAAAAAAATTCCGCAAGTATTGAGCGGCGCCGAGATTGCGCGTATCCTCGGTTGTGTGGCCAACGAAAAGCACAAGCTCATGCTTTCGCTCTTGTATTCGTCGGGTTTGCGCGTTTCAGAAGTGGTAAAGCTACGCGTACGCGATGTGGACATCGACGGCTTGCAGCTCACGGTGCGCGGCGGTAAGGGGAAAAAAGATCGTGTTTCGATTTTGTCCGAGGCGCAGTTGGCTCTCCTCAACAATTTTTACGAGGACAAAGCGGCGCATGAATTTATTTTCGTCTCGCAGGCGGGTCAGGGAAAATCTCTTTCGGTGCGCTCGTTGCAGCATGTGTTCGAGCGTGCGCTCGCAAAAAGCGGTGTCAAGAAGCGTGCGAGTTGCCACAGTTTGCGGCATTCATTCGCAACGCATCTCTTAGAAGGCGGCACCGACCTCAGGCATATTCAAAAACTCTTGGGCCATTCGCATATTGCGACAACGACGATTTATACGCGCGTGGCGAAGCGGCATCTCGCGACGATCGCAAGTCCGCTGAAGGCACTGTAGCGTGTGCGTGGCTATCCGCGTGCGCGTATCAATAGGCGGCGTTCGATTTCAAATATCTTCTCTGGGATTTTTTCTTTGCCTAAATCTTTTTTATTGTTTTCTTTAATAAATAGATCCGCGCCGTATTTTTCAAGTGCGGCTTTGGGTTTGATGTCTCTCAGGCCGATAACCTGAAACTGAATGGCACCGGCATGAGCGGTGAGCGCAGTCGAAGTGTGGTCACTGAGCGCAGTCGAAGTGTGGTCACTGAGCGCAGTCGAAGTGCCCACTGGCTCTTTGGCAAGCACGCGGTGAATACAATAGACAGTCTCTCCCGACTTGGATGGCTGCGTGTGATAGCCTTCGGTATAGCCTAAATCTGCCAGTGCGTTTTCAGAAACATCCCGACCAGCAAGTCCCAAGAGCCATGCGAACACCAGACCGCCATAAGTGATGGGATCTCCCGACATAGCGCCCGAGAGGCCCTGCGAATAGAGGCGGTCAAAATGCAGCGGGTGCGTGTTGCCGACGCGGTAAGTCCACGCGAAATGTTCGTCGGTGATTGTGCGGCCGTTGGGTGAAACGATAATGTCACCTACGTTAAAATCTTCGTAATACGTGTCGGGGCGCGTGACTGTCTTCGGCCATTTTTTTGCGTCGAAGTCTGGAATCTCCATCTCGACCGACTCGGAGTACGGGGGTACATCCACCGAAGACGGAATAAATTTTGGTGGCTGATAACCTTGAGGCGCGGGGGGCACCATAATCTTACGCATGTATTGCGCGACGCGCTCGCCGCGTTGGTTGACGCCAATGGTGTTGATGGTGACGATGCCCGGCTTGCCTTCGCCGCGTTCTTTCTTATCGACAATTTTCGTAAACGATGTGATTGTGTCGCCGGGATAAACATTCTTCAAGAATTGCACGTTGTAGTAACCCAAGTTCGCGTATGCCTTTTCAGAATCGTTTTGCACGCCGAGAGAGAGCAGCAAGTTGAAGACAAGCATCGGGCTTGCGGGGATTGCCGGGTGGCCCAACGCCTTTGCGTATTCGAGATTTAAATAAAGAGGATTTGCTTCAAGAAACGTTGTCGAAAAATCTTGGATGAGCCCAGCAGAGACAGTCATGCCTCGCGGGTGCTCGTACGTTTCACCGACGACAAAATCGCCGAGGTACTTGCCGTATTGCTTGTATTTTACTTTGCCGAGATCGGCAGTATTCTGTGCAGAAAGTTCTTTCATGTTGGTATTAACTAATTTCATGCGCCAATCCTACAGAAAAAGACAGGCAGTGAAGAGGAATTGCAGTCAGGGTGCGCCCTCGAATGCCGCAAAGATGCCATCACTTCGACAGGCTCAGTGCAAGCCGTCGCAGCGGCAAAACTTGGTGGCTGAGCGTGTCGAAGCCCGGCACCTCGTGTGCCCTCGACAGGAATCGAACCTGTGCACATGGCTTCGGAGACCAACGCTCTATCCACTGAGCTACGAGGGCATGAAATACCGAAGTGAACAGCATCATCAAATTTTAGAGATGGCGCGTAAATCTAAGTTCGTTCCTGATTACCGTTGACACACTATAAAAGCGCCTACACGCGGCATCTATGCCTCGCGTGCCTCTCCGCTATCTATCTATTTTTTTTGTAGCACTCCTTTCCCAATGTGTCTCAGGGCTCGCCGTACAAACCCCCAATATCACTAAGCCGGTTCACCTCGACAGTAGGGGCTGCTCTCCAGAGATGAAGGAAACTGAACAAGAACTCGCACAGAAAGACTGGTTCCTCTACGCTCTGACTGTCACCTCGTCGAGCGAACCTCCTCAGGTTGCAAATCCAGAAATCCAACTCATTCAGGCGGATGAACGTGACGCCAAAAAAACCAGCATCAAAGAAATTCGTGCGGGAAGTTATTACGGCTTCTATGGCTTCGTTGTTGGCGGCAAAGATTGGCTCGAAGCAGACGTCGTCCATTGCGAAAAGGCAGGCACAAAGTGAGACTCAAAATTTACCGAGCGCTCCTCGCTGTTTCATTACCCGCTCTTTTTTTCCTTCACTGCGCGGGCGGGCGGGCGACTATCCGCTTTAACAAACTCGAATACCCCGTGTCGACAACGGCTTATGTCGTTGTCGACGGCAAAGAAATCATCCGCGATGAAAAGACGCGGGCTGTCGGCGCTTTTGAAATCAAGAAGCGTTTCTGGGGGATTGTCTACTCGTTTGTTTCTCTCTCCGACGGGGATGAAATGATTGAGAGACTCAACCGCGAAGTGGCTTCTAAAAAAGGAAAGGCGGTCACCAATTTTCGCATAGAGAACGAAGCGTGCGCGATTAACGCAATACCACTTCTTTCTGCACTGCCTATTCTACCGGGCTGCACTATCGTAACGTTCAAGGGCGAGGTGATTCGACCATGAAACATCTATTTCTCTTAGGGCTTGTTCTCCTCGCGGCGTGCGCAACACCCAAGAGCGAGCTCATCGATTCGGGAAGTTTTGAAATCGCAGAAGCGAAACAAGAGAAGTCGATTGCACTCAAGCGCACCTGCGCACCCATTGCGATGCGGCAAGCGATAACTGATAAAGACGCAGTTGTGTTTGCGATCCAGAATCGTGCCGATACGGTGCAAATTTTTCGCACGTATCAACAGCCTATCAACGACTACCGCTCGCGGCTTGTGCGCGACTTGCGCTTTTGGCAGTGCGAGGGAAAGAAGGCAGTCGCGATTGTTAAGAAGGCCATCAAAACGCGGCATGAAAAAGCGCGCGTCGCATTCGTCCGTTTTGAAAACACGACCGCAAAAGATAAAGAGAACTACAACTGGCTCGAAGAGAGCTTGCCCGAGGCGATGGATGCAGCGATGCAGACGCAGTTTATTTATCAAAGTGCAGACAGGTCGAAAACGCAAGAGATGTTCGATGCGATTGCAAAAGAAACCCAAGCACCTGATGCGCGTTTTTCAGCACTTTGCGAAAAAGCAGAGCTCGACTACGCGATTGGCGGCACTTATGCCTTTGACGAGCGGACGAAAAAAATAAAAATCAACGCTGTGCTTTATCACGGTGAAAAGCGAACGCCCATCGGAACGCTATCTGCTTCTTCGGCTGTCGATGCTTCTATCTTTGGCGAATTAGCGAAGGTGGCCGACCAAGTTGTGAAGACGCTTGCGGTCTATGAAGTGAAGCGATAACTGACTAACTATTTCACGAGTTTCTTATACTTGAACCGCTTGGGTTCGCTGCCGAGCCTTCTCTTCCGGTCGGCTTCGTATTCAGAAAACCCGCCTTCAAAAAACCGCACTTGAGCGTCGCCTTCAAACGCGAGAATGTGCGTGGCAATACGGTCCAAGAACCAACGGTCGTGCGAAATGACGACGGCACACCCGGCAAACGCTTCGAGCCCTTCTTCGAGGGCGCGCACTGTGTTGACGTCGATGTCGTTCGTCGGTTCGTCTAAGAGCAAGACGTTGCCGCCTTCTTTCAATGCGAGAGCCATGTGCAAACGGTTTCTCTCTCCCCCGGAAAGGACGCCGCATTTTTTTTCTTGATCGGCTCCCGTGAAATTGAACCGCGCCATATACGCGCGTGCATTGACCGAGAGCTTGCCGACCTTGACTTCCTGTGCGCCCTCAGAGATGACATCAAAAACTGTCTTGTTCGGATCTATTGCCGCATGCTGCTGATCAACATACGATATCTTGACTGTCTCGCCGACAGTAAATTTTCCCGAATCGGGTTTTTCAAATCCCATAATAAGGCGAAAGAGCGTCGTCTTACCCGCACCGTTGGGGCCGATGACTCCCACGATACCGTTGGGCGGCAATTCAAAATTAAGATTCTCATAGAGAAGACGATCGCTAAAAGATTTGCTCACCCCTTCGGCGATGATTACCTTGTCGCCCAAGCGTGGCCCGTCAGGAATATAAATTTCCAGCTTGCTTTCTTTCTCTTTTGCGTCTTGGCTCAAGAGTTTTTCATAAGCGCCTAAACGCGCCTTCGATTTGGCTTGGCGGCCTTTCGCACCCATGCGCACCCACTCGAGTTCGCGCTCTAAGGTTTTTCGCCGCTTCGATTCGCTCTTCTCTTCGTTCGCCAAGCGGTTCGACTTTTGTTCGAGCCATGAAGAGTAATTCCCCTTCCATGGAATGCCTTCGCCTCGGTCGAGTTCTAAAATCCAACCGGCGATGTTGTCTAAGAAATAGCGGTCGTGCGTGATCGCAATAACAGTGCCTTCGTATTCCTTCAGGTGCTGCTCCAACCATTCGACAGACTCGGCGTCGAGATGGTTTGTCGGTTCGTCGAGAAGTAGGATTTGCGGCTTTTGCAAGAGCAAGCGGCAGAGGGCGACACGCCGCTTTTCGCCGCCG
>CAUJII010000137.1 GCA_963205035.1 Spirochaetota bacterium | reverse complement strand
CTTATTACAAAGTTTGCCCCATCTGTGGCGCAGAAGACTTCAATGGTTTGGGTGAAGCGTGTGTTTATTGCGCTCCTTCTATTCTATTTACTCAAGTTCAATGCGGTGGGAACCTTCTTTGAATACTTAAAAACGGGAGCGACGCAAGTGCTCAAGTTTTCAAACATCGGGTCGACTTTTGTTTTTGGTGTCTTTGGTTCAGAAGAGTCCATGCGGACTGCTTTTTCAAGCGCGCTCGGTGAGCGCACCGCAGGAATTGCCTTTGTTTTTGCATTCCAAGTTTTACCGACAATCATTTTTGTTGCGTCGATTTTTTCCGTTCTTTATTACCTGGGTGTGATGCAGCCTTTGATCCGCCATATTGCAAATTTTATTTCGCGTTTTATGCGCGCATCGGGTGCGGAGACCTTAGACGTTGCGGCGAATATTTTTATGGGGCAGACCGAAGCGCCGCTCACAATAAAACCTTACCTTGCGAACCTGACGCGCTCTGAGCTTTTCACTGTGATGGTCTCGGGCATGGCGCATTGCAGCGCGGCAATTCTCATCGTTTATGTCTCTGTCGCCGGTGTCGATGCAAAGCACCTCTTGGCGTCAGTCATTATGACAGCCCCCGGAGCGATTATGCTCGCGAAGATGGTCATCCCAGAAACTGGGACACCCGAAACGGCGCAAGCGACTAAAGGTGCCGAAAGGAGCGAACTAAAAACCGTCGAAGAAGAAAATCCCCCAGTGAACGCAATCGACGCCGCCGCACGCGGAGCTTCGGAAGGTCTGTTGCTCGCAGCGAATGTTGGCGCCATGCTCATCGCGTTTATTGCACTCATCGCGCTTTTTAACGGCATGTGGTCGTCGTTACGCGAATTTGGTGTGGCAAACACATCGGGCACTTTGCAGGCGATTGTCTCTGCCGTGCCGCAAACCGTCGAACAGCTTTTGGGATTTATTTTTGCTCCGGTGGCTTTTGTTGCGGGCGTGCCGTGGAGTGAGGCGGTTCAGGTTGGCAACCTCCTGGGCACGCGCATCGTGCTCAACGAATTTGTAGGCTATATCGAATTGGGAAAAATTAAAGACATCCTATCACCGAAATCGTTTCTTATTTCGACATACCTTCTCTGTGGGTTTGGAAGTCTTACTTCGATTGCGATACAGGCGGGGGGTATTGGTGCGTTGGTGCCGACTCGACGGCGTGAGCTTGCCGAATTGGGGTTTCTTGCTGTTATGGTAGGCATCCTGTCGAACATTTTGGCAGCGTCCATCGCTGGAATTCTTTCTTGACGCGCCGCACAGAGCGGCGGAGGAGAGGCATTGCAAAAGATACTCATAGTCTCAAAAAGAACTCTGGGAAATATCGTGCTTCAAACCGGTATTATTCAGGCTTTGAAAGACGCTTACCCACGCACCCAAATCTATTTGGCTTGCGACCAACGTAACGCCGGCGCCGTTGAGGATCACCCCGATATTGCGAAGGTCTTTAGACTCTCTCTCAAGGGGTTACGCGCACGGGGCTTTTTTTCTCTTCTGCGAGTTTTCCGAAAAGAACGGTTTGATACCATCGTGACTTTTGGCAAGGATTCCCAAGCCTGTCTTTGGGGATTCCTTGCGCGCATTCCCGTCCGTGTGGGGATACGCAATCAGCCTTTCGGGTTTTTGCTCACGCGGTCTTTGCGCGAGCACGAAATAGAACTCAATTCACTCGAGTTTTGGCATAAGCTCACGCTGCTGTTTGCTCCACAAATCCGCTTACAGTTTCCAATCATCGAAGTGAATAAAGAAGAAACGGCAAAATTGCGTGCCAGTCTCTTCAAGCAAAAAATCCCGAAGCGCTTTATTGTCTGGCATTTGGGCGCAAGCATCGAAGAAAAACGCTATCCGATTTTCCAGATTATCGAGACTCTTAGGCTTTTTAAGAAGCAACGTATTTCACTTCCGGTTCTTTTCGCCGCCGGGCAGAGGGAGCATAATTTTATCTTAGAACTCGAGGTGGCGGTAAATCAAAGCAACATCGCGATCCCCAAAGTATTTTTTGCAGAAAGCATGGCATACCGTGCGATGGCGTCTCTCTTCTCGCTGGCAGATCTTGTCATCTGCAACGACAGCGCTCCGCGTCACGTCGCAGCGGCGCTCAAAACACCGAGTCTCAGTCTCATGGCGAAGAACCGAAAATTCCGTTGGCAAATCTATACCGAAGCTCAGAACGCACACTTTCTCTATGCCGATTCGCTCGGCGAATCCTTGGCGATTGATTCGATAGAACCGAATGAAATCGTGCGCATGATTCGAGAGATTATTTAGGGCGCGCCAGACTATTTAGTAGTTTTCGGTCTGTATCGCAAACGAATTTGAAGCATGGCATTTTCTGCTGTCCTTGAAGAACTTTTACAGCGCAAAAATTTAAGTGCCGAGGCTATAACGAGCCTCATAACAGAAACAATGTTGGGTGAGATGAGTCCCACGCAGATGGCGGCATGGCTCATAGCACTCCGCATGAAAGGGGAGACCCCCGCAGAGATTGCCGCGTGCGCTCGCGTGATGCGGCAGATGGCGACAAAAATTGATCACAAAGAATTGCCGCCGCTTGTTATGGATACGTGCGGCACCGGTGGAGACAGGTCGCATCTCATCAACATTTCGACTCTTGTCGCTCTCACTTTGGCGGCGCATTCTATTCCAGTGGCGAAGCATGGCAACCGTGCAGTCTCGTCGTCTTCGGGCTCGGCAGACGTTCTCGAAGCTCTGGGCTATCCGCTCGCAGAATCTGCCGAGAGCACGACGCGGCGGCTTAAAGAAACTAACTTTGCTTTTTTCTATGCCCCGCTTTACCACCCCGCGCTCAAGCACGCTGGCCCCGTGCGTCGCGAGTTGGGAGTCCGCACGGTCTTCAATATTTTGGGGCCCTTGGCGAACCCTGCAAACGCACAGGTGCAGCTTCTGGGGGTCTATGATAAATCTCTTTTGGTGCCGATGGCTGAGACCCTCAGACTTTTGTCGGTTGAGGGCGCTCTCATTGTGAATTCTGAAGATGGTCTCGACGAGATTTCTCCCGTCGCGGCGACACATTTTGCGCTCTTGCAGGGAGTAACTATTACAACAGGGGTCTTCGAGCCGCCGCAGCAAAGCTATATCCGCTCGCTGGATGTGCTCAAAGCCGAATCGAAAGAAGAATCGGTGAAGAAATTTCGTAGCGTGCTTGAAGGGAAAGATCCCGCTGGGGCGTATATGGTTGCACTGAATGCGGCTTTTGCGCTCAGAATTTTTAAGGCGACTCAAGCCAAACAAACCTTAACCAGTGTAAATCCCACGAGTGAAGAAATTGAAACGATTTTCCAATGGATTTCTGCGGGCAATCTCGAAAGTTTCATTTCAGATTTTTCTCGACGCTTCGATGGGTAAACAATCGGTTACCTAATGTCCGAATGGTTCACCGCTCATAAAGAGCTTTTAGTCTATCTTAGCATGCCTGTCACGAGTGCCTTTGTCGGGTGGCTCACAAATTGGGTGGCAATCAAAATGACCTTTTACCCCATGAAGTTTTGGGGCATCCCGCCCTACATCGGTTGGCAGGGAATTATTCCGCGCAAGGCGCACAAGATGGCGTCGAAATCGGTCGAGCTCATGACGACGAAACTCATCAAGGTCGAAGAAATTTTTGAGCGCGTCAAGCCGCAAGACCTCGCGAAAGAACTTGCGAAACCGATGAAACAAGTAACCGACGAGCTGGTCGATGAAGTGGGGCGCGCTGCAAACCCGACTGTGTGGGATTTAACCCCCGGAGCAGTCCGCGAGCAAGTAGCGAAGCAAATCAACAAAGAAACGCCGGCTCTTCTTCAAGATTCGCTGCAAGAACTTAAAAGAAATATCTATAACATCTTCGATCTAAAAAGTCTCGTTATCAAAAATTTGACCGGATCGAACGTGGCTCTTCTAAATGAGATGTTCCAAAGGTGCGGAAAAAAAGAATTCACGTTTATTGCGTTGAGCGGCATCTATTTCGGTTTTCCTTTTGGGATTATTCAAATGGCGCAATGGTATTTTTACCAAGTGCCTTGGACTGTACCGATTGTCGGTATCATCGTCGGCTATTATACAAACTGGCTTGCGCTCAAGATGATTTTTAGACCGCTACGTGAAAAAAAGATTATGGGACTTATCAAGTACCAGGGAATTTTTCTCAAGAGGCAAAAAGAAGTCTCAAAAGAATACGCGAATATTGTCGCGAACAAAATCTTATCCCCGCACCAAGTGTTGGAAAATTTTATTTATGGCCGTGCCGCCGATGCGTTTTTCAACATCATCCAATCGAATGTCATCAAGGCTCTTGCAAAAGTAGAAGGGTTTGCACAACCGATTTTGAGTTTTGCGATAGGCTCTGCAAAATACGATTCGCTCAAGGCGCTCATCATCCAGAGGATTAACGAAGCCGTGCCAAAGTACGCGCAAAGCGTCGAAGGTTATCTGGGCCAGGCGATGGACTTAGAGAGTACGCTTTATGAAAGACTGAGTAATCTCCCTCCCGAGCATTTTGAAGAACTCTTGAGAACTGCTTTCCAAGAAGACGAATGGATTTTGATCTTGGTGGGGTCTGCGTTAGGTTTTGGAGTAGGATTAATCCAAATGCTTTTTATCCTTTAGAACGCCTTAGAAGACGAATCGATAAGAACCCTGCGCGTTCATAGCACCCAAAGCGTCGTAAAAAATTTCGTAGTGTGGACCCGTGCGCTCGACTTCGTGGGCAGAGAGCGACCAAGTTTCTGCCGCGCTAAAGCAGCGGATCACAATATTTGCTACAATCGAAAGCGCGAAGAAGAGCTGTCCTCTTTCCGAGCGGTTGCGGATATCTTGCAACGAGAGGAAGTCGTTTGACCCCGCCGGGTCTTTGAAAAGGAGAGCGTCGGGTTCTGTTGCTTGGCGCAGAGAGGCTGCGCGGTATGCAGAATCGTAAAATCGCCAGTTGCGGTAGGCAATGTAGGTTGAAGCGAGAGTCGCCAAATTACCTGCGAAATAGAGCGACGCGCTGATGTAGTTCTTGTGCACAAACGAGCCATACCCGGGTAAGATAAAATCGAGGCTTGCGCTTTTCCACGGTGCTGTCGGTTGTATTTTTTCTGCTTGAACAAAGCGTACTTTGGCCGCGCTCTGAACGCCGAGCGGGAAAGATAAGAAAACAAAGACAGTGAGCGCGAGCGTACGCATGGGTCAAAGGTAGAAGAGAACGGAGATAAATGCGTTCACGATAAAGACGACAAAAAGCGAGCGGATGACCGCCTTTGAAACATTGATCGGGATTTGAAAAAGAGACTCTGTCTTGAATCCATAATAGGTACAAGTGAGTGCGATGACAAGCCCCGAGAAAACGGCTTTGACAAGGGTCGCAAGAATGTCAGCCATTGTAAGAGAGCGCGCAATGTGGCTCATGAAAGTCGAGAAAGGAAAAGAAGTCGTCATCATAGAAATAAGATATCCCCCCACAATCGCCACGACGTCAAAATAAATAATGAGAAGCGTTATGGAAATAACTCCACCTATGAGGCGCGGCAAGACCATAATGAGATAGGGGTTGATCCCCATCATTTCCATCGAATCGATTTCCCGGTGCATTTTTTGTGTGCACATCTCGGCGGTGATTGCCGAGCCAGAGCGCGCGAGAACAATGATTGCCGTGATGAGGGGGCCCATTTCACGCACGATAACAAGACGCAAAAGATTACCGATGAAGTTATCTTGGCCTAACTTAGGCAAGAACGTAATCGCTTCGATGATTGTCATAGCGCCGATCGAGAGTGCGATGAGAGAAAGCATCGGCAACGCCTGCGCTCCCGTAAATCGGACTTGGTTAATGACGACAATAAAGAGCGCGTCTAAATGTTTTTTCTTGATGGTAAGTAGTGCTCGGAAAGTCGTTCGTGTGAACCAATAATAGTCGCTAATGCCGATGAGCGTGCGATTGACGGCAGTTCCGCTGAAATAGCGTTTGAAAAAGCTATTGACCGAACGTTGGGTCGCGCCACCAAAATTGCTCATTTTTCAGAAATTTGTTTCAGTCTGTTGAACTCGTCTTCATCGTGCGCGCTAAATATTTCGATTTCGCTTTCATGGCGCGCTTTCAACTGCCGCAATCTTTGTATGTTTTCGACGCGCGCTTCGTTGTCGATACATTGTGCGCTCTGAAAAATATCGAGACCCACAGGGCAGTGCTCGTTTGTGAGATCCAACTGACCACGGTGCATGTACGCATCGCCGCAGTGCATGAGCCAACCGTTATCTGCTTTCACGGCGATTGCCGAATGCCCACGCGAGTGTCCGGTAATCGGCACAATCAAAATTTCGTCTTTGCCGGCCCCCGCAAGAGAGCGCACCGAAGGGAACCCAAACCACGACTCCCCTTCTAAAGAATATCTTTCCCAATGCGGCCCATGCGCCCACTGTACGCTGCGGTAGCGCTGCCCTTCTTTGAAAGTTTTAGGCGACATCGCGGCGATATATTCGTCTTCGTAAACATGTACTTTTGCGTGCGGAAAATCCGACAAGGCGCCGACGTGATCTAAATCGAGATGCGTCGGTAAAATATGGCGCACATCGTGGCGCGAAAAACCCAACGCTTCCACTTGCCTGACCGCAGTCATGCGCTCGTCGAGTTGAACGCCAGCCAAAGTCGGGAATAACATCCCCAAGCGCTGGCGCGGATTTCTCACATCTTCAAGACCAAACCCCGTATCGACCAAAACCAGACCGTCCTCCGTTTCAACGAGCAGCGAGTGGCATATCAGATGCGCATGCCCGCCAAAAATTCCTTTATCGTGCATGAAGGGGCCGCCCCACGGACACATCGAACCTGTTTGCAAGTGGTGGACTTTCATACGCCAGTCTTGCGGCTTTGCGGGGTGCGGCAAGCAATTCTACCAAGGTGCTTGAGCCATGCGCAAAATGCAAGCCCCAACCCGTCCGCCGCATCGTCGAGTTTCATTTGCTCGGGCAAATGTAAAAGTTTTGCTGTCATCAGTTGCACAGTTTTCTTGTTCGCTGCTCCGGTTCCTGCGATGGTCTTTTTCATTGCGCTGGGTGAGATCTCCGAGTAGGTAATGCCTGCTTGAAAAAGGTTCATCACGATGATGCCGCGTGCTTCAGAGAGCCTGATGCCTGTCGTCAAGTCTTTACGCATGAAAACTTGCTCGAGCCCTGCATGAACTATACTGTGGGATTTAAAAAGTTTTTGCATTTTTTTTTGCAGTTCGAGGAGGCGTTCGCCTTCCGCCTTTTTTGCGTCGGTTTCAAAAACCCCTGCATCGACAAACAGCGGTTTGTTGTTTTCCACCTCGATGATTCCATACCCCAAGCGCGCATAGCCGGGGTCGATGCCTAAGAATTTTAGACCCATCGGCCGCGTGCGAAGTGGATTCCTTCGGCTTTGATTTCGAGTAAGTATTCGTCTTCGGTGATGAACCCTGCCGTTTTCAAATCTTCAATGAGCGGCCGCAAAGCGTAGATGTCGAGCGCGAGTACGCCCTCCAAATCTGCAATCGCGATACGCTTGCCTTTGCGATCGAAGAGATATTGTAAGATGAGGAGTGCGTTCTCGTTCAGGGGTTAATCCGTCTAAACTCGCTTGATGCTACCGGTAGCCATTTCAAAAAAGATAGGCTCACCGGTTTTGAGTTCCAATTCTAAAACTTGAGATTCACTCAAGTTTTCTAAGTACATAATAATCGCGCGCAGACTATTGCCGTGAGCGGCGACAAGAATGTTTTTTCCTTCTTTGAGTTGTGGTTCGATATGCGTCTTAAACCAAGGCACGGTACGCTCGGCAGTGTCTTTGAGAGCCTCGCCTTTGGGTGGAGGCACGTCGAAGCTGCGCCGCCAAATCTTGACTTGCGCGTCGCCAAATTTCTGCGCGGTCTCGGCCTTGTCCATGCCTTGCAATTCGCCGTACATGCGTTCGTTGAGTTGCCACGCCGAATAAACGGGAATGCTGTCAGCGATCGCCTTCTCGGAATAAATTTTGTACCAGTCGGCGCTCTTTTCAGAACTCTCTTTCCTGAGAATCGGCACCTTGCCTTCTTTATTTTCTGACATGACAATCATAGCCGTAGTAATCGCACGCACGAGAGTCGAGGTGAAGATGGCGTCGAATTTTTCATGCGCGAGTCGTTTCCCCGCTTCAATGGCTTCTTGAACGCCCGTTTGCGATAGAGGGACGTCGACCCAACCAGTGAAAAGATTTTTTAGATTCCACAACGATTGGCCGTGGCGAATCAAAACAAGTTTTGCCATGCGCATGGATTCGTTCGAGAGAGCGAGCGTAAAGCAGTTGTCAGAGGCGCCGCAAACAAACGAGCGTCAAGTCGTCGTTGACTTCTGCGCCCCGGCGGTGCCGATCGGCATCGGAGCGCAACGTTTCGACGATATACTGCGCGGATTCATTTTTGCTTTCTCTTGACGACGAAAGAGACTTCTTGACGCATGCGAGCATGCGCTCTGTTTCGTATTGGTTGTTGTCCGGGTCCATCGCTTCGGTGATGCCGTCGGAGTAAATCAGCAGAGTGTCTTGAGCTTCCAAGTTGACTGTATGCACACGGTAAGCCATGTCGTAGCGCAAACCAAACGCAGTGCCGCTTTGTTCGAGCAGTGTCGCTTGGGTGTTACCGTTCTCTTCGCGAAAAAGATAAGGTGGGTTGTGTCCGCAGCTTACATATTGCACGCGGCCCGTATCGGGTTCTAACCGCGCAATAAATGCTGTCACAAAAGTTCCCGAGATAAGATTTTGCCGCATGAAGTTATTCAGTTGGAAGGCGAGCTCTCCCAATGTATCGTAAAGAGGCGATAGGAGCTGAAGCGCTGCATGGAAATTCGAAACGATGAGCGAAGCGGGGATTCCCTTCCCTGCAACATCGGCGACGATGATGTCCATTTTTTGTTTGGTGGTGCGGTCGATGTGCGGGATGAATTGAAAATAGTCGCCGCCGACATCTTGCGCGGGTTCGGTGTGCCCGAAGAGAGAATAACCTGGAATCGACGGCATGGTGCTCGGCAGTGATTGCCGTTGGATGTCGGCCGCCAAATGGACGTCTCTTTCAAACGCTTTCTTGGTGAGAGCCTCCCGGTGGAGGAGCGACGTTTCGATCGCCATCGCCGCCTGGGAAGAAAAATTGAGCATCAGGCGGATGTCTGCGTTGGTGAACGCGCCGCCGCCCACCTTGTTCATGAGTTGCACCGTGCCTTTAATTTCTCCGCGTAGTTTCAGCGGAACGCATAGATAAGACTTTGTTTCTGCACCGCGCGTTTGGTCGACCTCTTTGTAATATCTTTCGTCGCTGCGGATGTCGCTCAAGTTGACGTGCTCGCCTGTTTGTGCAACATACCCCGAGATGCCTTTTCCCAAAGGGACGCGCACGCTCTTCAAAAGCTCGACTTGCACATCGGTCGTTGCGGCAAATTCTAAAACCTGTTCTTTCTTGTTAATGAGAAAAATCGATGCAATCTCAGCTCCCGAAAGCGCACGCATTTCTTGCAGCACCAGACGCAACACCTCGTCGTAGTCGAGTGTCGAAGAGAGAACTTCGTTTATTTGGAATAGAGAAACGTAACGAACAAGCTCCGCCTGCAGTTCAGCCTCGCTTGCTTGAGAGATAAAATCGAAAACTGTGTTTCCCATTGCAACCAATGCAAAATCTACGTTAACCGTCTCGCGGCAAGCCAAATCCGATGGATGTGCAGGTGGGGGGCGCGGGATTTGTTAGGGGGGGCACCGTAAAACTGAAAGCAGGCGTCTTCGCCGCTTTAGCAGCAACTTTGCGCGCAAAGTTGCGAGGCTTTCAGATTTACGGCGCATTGAATGCAATGTTGTCTGTGAAGTTACCCCCAACAAATCCCTTTCATGTAACCGTAGGCGACGACAGCAAAAATATCCTCGGGCCGAAACATATTTCCGCCTTCGTTTCCGTATGCTTCATTCAAGGCCCTCAAATCGAGTCTGCGAACGAGCGAGCGAGTTCTAAGCCTAAACTCCTGACCCCGTCCCCTATCTCTCTTACATAACCAATTTCACTCGCCATTCTCACTCCCTGTGCCAAATTGACGTGTGGATAACGCGCACCCACACGCCAATTTTGCCGCTTCGGTTTTCAAGAATA
>CAUJII010000136.1 GCA_963205035.1 Spirochaetota bacterium | reverse complement strand
CATCGCGCCGCGCCTGTTTGAAAAATGCCCCAGCCCTTGCTCTTTGAACTGGCTACCGAAGAAATTCCCGCGTCGTACCAAAAAAATTTATGGCTCGATTGGCAGAAAAGATTGCCGCTCATCCTCGATAAAACGGGTCTGGAATATCAATCCCTCCATATTTTTGCGGGCACAAGGCGCATTGCATTTGTTGTTGATTCCATCGCTGAAAGCGCGAGCGATGTTTCTGAGACGTTGCAAGGGCCGGCGCAAAGCGTTGCGCTCACCGCCGATGGAAAACCTACCCCCGCGCTCGTCGGGTTTGCAAAAAAAGCAGGCATCGCTCCAGAGGCCGTCGAGTTTGTCCAATCGGCTAAAGGCGTTTATGCGAGTGCCACCGTCAACCGCAAGGGGGCGACGCTTGCGCAGGTTCTACCCTCATTGCTCCATGAGCTCGTGAGTGGGTTCCGCTTCCCGCGTTCGATGCGATGGAGCGATTTGCCGAATGTCTATGCGCGGCCGATTGCGGGGTATTACTTGCGTTACGCAGACAAAGATATGGTGCTCGATAATCGGGAACTCCAAGGCACTGTCTTGGCAGATATCCCTTTTCGCGGTGTGCGCGGGCATTTTATCTTAGACAAAGAGCCGATTGTAATAACTATTACAAAAAATTATGCGCAGATTCTTGAGAAATACCACATTCTTGTCGAACCGACTCAACGCCGCGAGCACATTGCGCGTGAACTCGAAGCCGCCGCTGCCGCTTTGGGATTGACCCTGGTTACGAACAACGCGCTCTTAGACGAGGTCAACTTTCTGGTCGAACGGCCGTCGGTCGTCGCCGGTGAATTCAACGCGGAGTTTTTGCGTTTGCCCGACGGGGTTATTCTGTCGGAGATGAATCAACACCAACGCTATTTCGGTCTGCGAGATCAAGCCGGCAAGTTATCCAACAAGTTTCTGATTGTTGCCGCCGCTGACACGGCGTCTCCTGCGGCGCGGAAAAATATCCAGAGCGGTAACGAGCGTGTATTGCGTGCGCGGCTTTCCGACGGAGCATTCTTTTTTGACGAAGATTTGAAGCGGTCTTTAGAGAGCCGGGTTGAAGACCTCAAGCAAATTGTTTTTCACGATGGGCTGGGAACCTACCGCGAGAAAGTCGACCGTATGGGACACTTTGCAGCACTCTTCAGTCAAGATTCAATTAAGAAAGAACACCTCGTTCAAGCGGCCCGGCTTGCGAAAGCAGACCTCACAACGCAGCTTGTTTACGAGTTCGACCATTTGCAAGGCGAGATCGGTGCAGTCTATGCTGCGCGGGACGGCATAGACTCTGCGGTTTGCGAAGCTGTGCGCGAACACTACCAACCACGTTTTCAAGGAGATGCCTTGCCCGCGTCAAAACTCGGTGCGTTGCTTTCGCTCGCCGATAAATGGGATAACACGGTCGCGGCATTTCTCTTAGGCAAAGAACCCACCGCTTCGCAAGACCCGTTCGCTATCAGGAGGCAGTCGCTCTATATCATCCAGATTTTGGTAGCACAAAAGATACGTTTGTCGATTGCAGAGCTAACGCGCGCCTCGCTTAAAGTTTTTGAACAGCTCAAGAAACTCGACGCAAAACAAAACGAAGACACGGTTGAAAAACTACTCCATTTTTTCAAAGCGCGTCTTGCCACCATTTTCGAGAGCGAAGGCTTCGACAAGAAACTGACGCGTGCGGCGATTTTCACAGGCTCCGATGACGTGTACGATTTGTTTGCGCGCGCATCGGCCCTCAAAGCGATTACCGAGAAAGATAGGGCGTCTTTCGATGCGCTCATCACCGCATTCAAACGCATGGCACACATCCTCAAAGACGTGGCAGAAAAGCCCCGCTTAAACGAGGCTCTCTTTGAAGAAGACGCTGAAAGAGAACTTTTTAATTTTGCGAAAAGCATCCACAATAGGGCGAAAGAAAAATACTCCGACCCCATGGCGCACTACCGCGCAATCTTTGAAGCGTTCGCTGCGGGCAAGAAAACGGTAGATTTATTCTTTGACCGCGTTATGGTGAACCACGAGAATAACGAACTCAGAGAAAATAGGCAGGCCCTCTTGACGTACACTCTCGCTGCGATAATTCCTCTCATGGACTTAGGAGCACTCGCATGAGTGAAAAGAAAATGCAAGACGCAATTAATTCCGCTTCGACGGTTGATCAATACCGCAAAGTTTCTTCTCCTTACGGTTTTCGTATGTACGATGTCGAGCCAGCAGCAGAGCTCGAAAAGAAAAGTCGAGCAGCGCAAGAGATTGTGCGCTCTTATGGGTTCGAGCGCATCATGCCGGCGATGGTCGATTTTCCCGAGACATTTTCGCAAAGCGCGTACAGCGACCTTTTCAGCTTCAAAGACAACAGCGGCGAGCTTTTAGCGCTGCGTAACGACATCACCGCGCAAGTCATTAAAGGGTATGTGCGGCAAATTAAACGCAAGAGCGGTGTTGACCTCAGAAAATTTTATTACGCAGCACCCGTCTATAAAGACGTGCGAAAAAATTATCCATTACCCAGAGAGATTTATCAGATTGGTTGTGAAGTTGTGGGCGACGGCGCCGACCTGCACCTGACCGATCTCATACGCATGAGTCAGCGGATTTTGCGCGAAGTGTTTGCACTCGAGAGCTCGACACAGGTGGGGCATGTGCGGCTGCGCAAATATTTTGTCGAGATGGCGGGAGAAAACTACCTCGATGCAGAGTCTCGCCGTGACGCGCCTTTCTTAGCGCAAATTCTTCGTAGCAAATTTAGCTTAGGCGAAGTGCCGGCGCGCGAGTTAGCGCTCTGGCTATTTTACCGCGCACACGCATCGCCGATTCCGAGCTCTGCGAAATTTTTACCGGAGTTCATGCAGTCCGCGTTAGCGGCGAGCGAGCACGACT
>CAUJII010000135.1 GCA_963205035.1 Spirochaetota bacterium | reverse complement strand
GTCCGCCGTTCTCATTTTTTTCGGTGACTTTTTGGTAGTTAATAAAATAGTCAGGAAAACTTTTGCGCCGGGCATACCGCGCACGCCGCAAAGACGACAGCACTTCGACAAGCTCAGTGCAAGCCGTGTCGGCGGCGTAGCGCGTGACTTCCTACCACCGCGCCGCCCAGAAATGATGATTCTGCGCTGAGTACGCCGACCCACGTCGGGGGGACGTGGGCACACGAGGTGCCGCGCTAAGCCGCTGGCAGGGAGGCCATCTTAGCGGCTTGTGAAGATACGTCTCAACGAACCGCGGCATGAACACCCGAATCGCGAAATCGACGAACCGCGACACCGACTCGCCCGAATGAATCGTCCGCTGCCAAAGCACACCGTAGAGGTTCTTATCAACTCGCCAGGGCCTGATGACGTATTTAGTCTCGTCAGTCTGGATATTGTACCGCCGTGCGGACACGGTCCAAGCACCGCCGGACCTGTACCGCAACACAGTCTCTTTGCAGAGCCGCGAAATAATTTCGCCCTCGCCCCAGCGAATCCCGTGCCGGGCGAAAATGAGTTGCGCGGCTTTGAGTCGCCGGTACGATTTCTCGCGCAGCGAAACCGATGTTTGGTGGTATTCCATAAATTACTCCCTAACGCCCTCAGAATTTCACGCCGCCTGCTATACGCATATAGAAATTCAACTCCGTGCCCTTGCGGCCGCCTTCTTCATACGTTGCCGCGAAGAAACCTTGCACAACATCGGTGTCGACCAAGGCCAACACCTTGAAACCATCGTTACTCACGCGCATGCTCGTGGATTGTAAAAGAACAGAGGAATACCACTCAGAGGGGAAGAGAAGTGGCTCTAATGGTTCGTTGCTCTTGAGGCTGTAAGTCCCACCGCCGACAAAGACAGCGTCGGCAAAGCCGATGCCTGCCAGAGTTTGCCACGAAGCAGAGCGGCTCAAAGAACCACCCACGCGCAGGTGGAGTCCCGTTGGGTTATTGCGCAGCGACGCAGCGGCCAACTGGTTTCTCTCTTCGTAAACAAGGACGCTCGCGAGGTAACCTCGCGCATAACGCAGCATGCCGAAGCGGGAGTCGGTTGCGAAAATTTGCGCAAACCAAGACTCGCTCATCCACTGCACGGCCAGGCCCTCGCCCTTTTGAAAAATTCCGCTCGCAAAAGGATTCGTCCCCGAGTGACGAAACGCCAACGCACGCAAGAGAAATCCATCGCTATACCGCGCATGGAGAAGCAGATTGTCTTCTCCGTGGTATTCCACGCCACCCAAGAACCCACTCTCGTTAAGGCGGCCCACCGTCACCGATGCCAACGGCATCGGTGCACCTTCACGATCGAGACTCTGCGTTGCAGCGCCGCCCGCCAAACGCAACCACGATAAGGGAGAAAGTGAGACCTCCGACGCGGCAATCATCTTGTCATCTGCTACATAATAGAGCGCGTGTGCAGCGATAATACGTGAACGCCAACCCAAGCGCAGCCCAGAGGGTTCTTTGAACGCATAGTTTTTGGACCATGGCAAATACGCGCCGTTACTCACGAGAAAGCCTTGGTCCAGCGAAAACTCGCGCTGTCCTAAGTCGGCCTGCCACGGCCCGCTTTGGCTTTGATACGATGCAATCAGACCCCGCGTATCTGCGAGAGAAAATGCACCGATTCTAAAACCGTTTTCCTTGTAAACGGCACTCCCAAAATCTACTGTGGGAGTTATCGCTTTTTTGACTACCCCTGTTTGGATTTGAATTTCATGCGCCGCGAGAGAAGTACCTATCAAGAAAAATAATACGACTTTATTTTTTCGCATAGCATCTCCAATTCTTTCGCGCAAGGGCCGCTTGTGAAGCTGCGTTCAGAGCACACACATCGTGCGTCTTGGCGAACTTGAGCGCCTCAACGGGAGCGAGTCCCCATTTCACCAAGAGCCCAAACCGTGGGACTGACTTAGGCAATGCCCTGCGCTTCTTTTTATATTTCGAGGAAGCTCTCCCACTTTCGCTTCTTTCGTCGTCGCTGTCTTTTTCCATCCGCTCTTTCTGAACTCTCTTCTGCACGGGTCGTGAGCCCTCTGTCGAAAAAGTGTAGCTAAGAGAGAACTCCGTCAAGAGGTTCTGTGTCGTTTCAAAAGAAACTACCGTGCGCAAGCGCAGCGAATCGGCGAGAGTGACCCAAGCCCCCGCGCGTGTGCGCATTGTCAAAGGCTCAAACCCTGCAGTGAGTCCACCCCATGAGACAAGAAACACAAACGTATTGAAAGACCAGCGCGGCGTTTGCTTATCGATAAACTCGTACTCTGTGTTCCATTCGATGGGTAATAAAATTTCACTCAATAGCGAAAGACTCGTGCGCGCCATTCTTTCTGCACCCGCGAAAATAAATTGGAATGTGGGGTGAGTCCACGAGAAGGCAAACGCGGGAGAAAAAACACCGTTCTGCATGCGTTCGTTCAAACGCGTCTCGTGCTGAAAATGCACCCCTGCGCCGAATGCGAAAAGCTGCTCGCCATTTTTAACTACCGCATGCACTAGGCCCAACGCGTTCGTTTGCGCATAGTTTTCTTTACCGCTATCCCGCCTCAGAAAAAAGCCGAACGCTTCTTGGTCGCCCTTGATTTCCAAAGCGCTACTTTCGAGAGCTCGCTTTCCCGCACGACTCGGGGTTTCGCGATCCAGCCCCAAAGAGAGCGGGTGGATTGCTCTCAAGGTACTTAAAAAAAGGAATAATAGTCTGGCTCTTGCCATGGTTTCTCCACACGATATTTTGAGGGATTGACTCCCCCTCTATATATTAAATACCCAGAAACCGTGTTTTTTTCTCACTTCTGAGAAAAAAAAGTGAGATTTTGCAAAAAAAATGTGAATTTACAAGATTTTGTAATAGTTACTCGTCTTTGGGGGGGACAATGCAATGGCGAGACAGGGCATCTTGCGTTGGTGGTTGGAGCGGGTCGGCGGCACACGAAGTACCTGAGTTTGTGCGCCCGAGGACACGAAGTCCATGGAGGCGCACGGCACACGAGGTGCCGGTCTTTGTGCGCCCTAGGACACGAAGTCCGTGGTGGCGCACGGCACACGAGGTGCCTGTTACTGTGCGCCCGAGAGGAGTCGAACCTCTGACCCTCAGATTCGTAGTCTGATACTCTAATCCAGCTGAGCTACGGGCGCTCGTATTGCACCCGTAGCGAAGCTGTCTTCCAGCTGTGACCGAAGCGATGAGGCTTGCGAATTGCAAGGTCTCCGTCTTCGGTGCTACGGGCGCTCGTATTGTGCCCGTAGCGAAGCTGTCTTCCAGCTGTGACCGAAGCGATGAGTCTTGCGAATCGCAAGGTCTCCGTCTTCGGTGCTACGGGCGCTCGTATTGCGCTCTTGGCACAATAGGCTCTGCCTTTAAGGTGCTTTGCGACATGCCGTCAAGGGAATTAGAACTCCGAGCCCAATCCCGACGAGACCACCCCGTCGCTTCTCGCCCCCCCTCCACAGGAGGGGAAGTTTCGGAGCAGTTTTTTTCTAGCGCAATATACAGCAGTCAGTTCCCCTCCTCCGGAGGGGTGGCACTCGCGGCGCGAGTGACGGGGTGGTCAGGTAGCGGAGATTCTACGCCGACACGGAAGAGAGGTTCAGAATCTCGTGGGTCCGAAAAAAGCACGATGCGTTTGACCCCGCATGTTAATACCACTAAGTTAGCCCATGAAAGCACCACGCAAGCTCAAGGTTTTGATCCCCCTGCCCTCGTATGACTTCGACCCGAGTGAGGCGGCGATCACGTGGCAGGTGCTAAAAAACAACGGTGTGGATGTCCACTTTGCGACGCCCGGCGGCAAACCTGCGCTGGCAGACGCACGCATGCTTTATGGCACGGGACTTGCGCTCTTCAAAAAAATTCTCATGGCGCGCCAAGACGCCGTTGATGCCTGCCATGCGATGTACGAAGAGAGAAACTTTCAGAAGCCGATACCCTACGAAAAAACCAAAGAGACCGATTTCGATGGCCTCGTGCTGCCCGGCGGCCACGCTCCCGGAATGCGCACCTACCTCGAAGCGCCTGAACTGCAGCGCGTGACCTCCGCATTTTTTGCGAAGGAAAAGCCGGTGGGTGCAATCTGCCATGGCGTTGTGCTGGCCGCGCGCGCGAAACGCAAAGACGGCAAGTCGGTGCTTTTCGGTAGAAAGACGACGGCACTTCTCAAAAAACAAGAGATGGCGGCGTTTAACCTGACGCGACTCTGGCTCGGCACCTATTACCGCACGTATCCCGAAACGACGGTCGAAGAAGAAGTCACTGCGGCTCTGGCGTCCAAGGCGGATTTCCACCCCGGCCCCACGCCCGGCGTGGCACGCGATGCGCCGAATAAAATGAAGCGCGGCTTCACGGTTACCGACGGCAACTATATCTCGGCGCGCTGGCCGGGTGACGTGTATAATTTTGCGAACGGTTTTTTAAGACTTTTATAGACGTGGGGAGCCTGTCTTTACCAACACGCCGGCGCAAAAAGAGCGAGATGCTATGCGCAGGCAAATATTAGCTGCGGGTGGCGATTTCACCAGTATGAGTGGATTGCCGATGACATATCTCGCCACCATCAACGCCGCGACGGGGAGTGTGTTGGAGTATTGAGAGGGAAAACTCACCCCCTGGCCGCTTCGGGAACTCATCCCCCCGGCCCCCTTCTCTTGAAAAGAGAAGGGGGTGGAAGACTGTTCTTTTCCCCCTCTCTTTCCAAGAGAGGGGGTTAGGGGGTGAGTTAACAACATCAGCACACCATGAACGTAAATTTAAGAAAACAGATTGCGCGCAGAGCTCTGGGTTGTTCGGACAATTTTCTATTTCAATTCAGAAACAGAAAAAAATTCGGACTATCGCCTGAAGTGTGAAACCCGGGGTTGTACCCCGGTTTTTGATTCAATAACTCGGGAGACGATCTGCATACAACCTGAAATTTTCGGTATTCACGGCACTTTTGGTCTTTTCGGGGACAATTTCCAGAAAAGCGTGTTGTTTATCTTGTTGGGTCCTGATATTTTTCTCACTCACCAGAAAATTTAGATATCCGATAGAAAATAATCCACCGCTCATTTTTTCACATTCACGGACAGCGGAATCATCGGGCTGAAACCAAAGCATATGTGTTATCAGATATTTATTGCTGAATAACATTCTGGTTGCAGCTATTATGCGCCGGTCAGTAATAATGATATGAGTTTTTTTTCTGATGGCATACGAAGTAAAAGTTGCCCTGCCATATATCGGAACAGCATAAAAATCTGCCGCTTTGTTTTCATAAACTTTTCGTTCATTTTCAAATAGCTGCAGGTCGTGTATGTACAAACATCTCTTGCGGGATTTTAAGAGATAGATGGTTCCAGCTGCTATGAAAACAGAAATTAGAATCCAAACCAAATAATCACCCATAAATTCTCCTTACGTTAGTCATAGGAATCGAAGACCGGATAAGCTGCCTATAAGAAATATATTTTTCTTCCACGCTTATTGGCCGCCACAATACCGGCGAATGCGACCAGGGTTTCTATTCCTTTTGCTGCCGGTGCTGGTTTTGCCCGGTTGTCTGACGATGAGAAACTCGAAAGCGATAGACGAGTACCGCTCGCCGATCAATGAGTTTGACCGGCCAATTACCTCAGGCGCCAACTACCGAATTTTAACGGGCAAAATGCTTACGCAGAATGGCCGGGCCGTAATGCAGTTTGATTCAGTGCTGATCGGGGATAAGCGCCTTCTGAACATTGAGTCGTCGGCAGCAGGCATGCGATTTTACGAAACCGGCGAGCGTTTAGAGCAGGGTCAGAAAGTTTATCTCATCCAGCAGAATGCCTGCTGTATGGACGATGCGGCATTTCGCAGAATACTTTTTCTGAAACCCGGCGAGAAGATCACGCCTGCAGAAATTCTGAAGACCTATTACCGGTTTGAAGCTGGCACGACAACGTATCCCGATGCGCTCTTGGCGATGGATTTCACCAATATCTTCACCTTTATGGCCATGCACGGCTTCTGGCAAAACGATACCGGGCTCAGCTATTTTGTCCAAGCGCCCTCGTCTGACTACAACGAGGTGATGAGTGAGATCGAATGGCAGAAGCGCAGTCGTATTAGTCTTGCGGCTATGTACGGCTGGTATGCGGTCACTGTTCCTGTCGATATCGTGACCTCGCCTTTTCAGCTAATCGGTATGTATCTCTTAGGTAAGGGTATGGTTCGCT
>CAUJII010000134.1 GCA_963205035.1 Spirochaetota bacterium | reverse complement strand
GTCATCTCTGCGCTCAAGAATTTGCCTTCTGCATTGCGTTGCGGCACACGCTCGAAAAGTCCCGCTTCAAAAAGTCCACGGCTTAAGACTTCAACCGCTTTTTCATGCACTGCATCGATCGTGGCCCCGACGAGCGAGGCTCCGATGGCTTCTTTCTGCGCTTGCTTTACAAGCGCATGCATCGACCGAGCGAATGCAGGCGCTTTGTCGATCCCCCCGACGGCTGTTGTGCGGGTGATATCGGAGGCATACCCTTCAAACTCAACCGCGGCATCGATGAGAAAGAATTCCCCGCTATTTGCTCGACCCGAAGTTTTCTCATAGTGGAGAACGGTTGCGTTGTTGCCCGCCGCGACGATCGACGGATATGCAAGTTGATCTGCTCCGCCTGCCATGAACTCGCGTTCGATAAAAGCCTTCACCTCAAACTCGGTGAGTGGTGTTTCAGCATTCTCGATAAAATCTTTCGTCTGGTTGTGTGCGAGAGAAGAAATGCGTGCGGCTTTTTTGAGTGCAGCGATGTCGCCGGCATCTTTAATAAGCCGAAGTTCGCTCAAAATTGTCGCTGCGCGTTTTAGAGTTCGTGGGGCATAAAGCCCCTTGCGCGCAGCTTGCGGGATTTCGCTCAGAGTCTCGAGGACAGTCTTGTCTCTTTGTGTGTCCTCACCAAAATCGTAGTAGAGTGTCTTGCGCCCACGCGAAAGGTTTTCTATCTCTTTACGCCACTCTCCGGATGGGCGCACTTCAACTTTGCAATTTAAATCCTCAAACGTTTTGCGAAAAAAATCATGCCCCTGTACTTTGCCCGTCCACCGCTCACGCTCGGGGTCTTCTGTCGCGGCGAAAATAAAGAGAGCGTCGTTCGTCAAAAGCAGAGTCAAGCCTGCTTCGTTCACACCCGTCAAGTAGATTATGTCAGAATGAGTTCTATAAGGATAGTGCGTGTCGCGGTTGCGGGTGGCGGGTTTTGCGGTGGGAATGAGGAGGAGTGAGTTATCGTCCATTGCGTTTTGCACGCGCCGGACTCTCTGAGCGAAAGAATTCATCGTTATTGCACAAAATTTTGTGTGCCGTCTGTCTTGTCATCTACTTTGGGATTGTTTTTTGAGGGTCGTCATAGAAGTCCCTCGAGAGAATCATGGATATCCTCGACCGTTATATTTTTAAGAGCTTCGTCAAAGTCTTCTTGGGAACTTTAATTCTCCTCGTGGGGATTTCTATGATTGTCAGCGTCATCGACTCACTCAAACGCTTCACCGATAACACGCACGGCGTAGGGCTTCTTGTAAAGTACTACCTCACTATCACGCCGTCTTATGTCACGTACATCGTTCCACCCGCTCTTCTTTTTGCAACGGCATTCACCATCTCAAACTTCAACCGCCATTTTGAATTAACGGTCATCATGGCAGCGGGGCGGTCGTTCCGCAGAATTTTGCGCCCTCTCCTTATTTTTTCTGCACTTTTCTCCGTCGGATTTTTTTTCTTTAACGAATACGTCGCATTCCCGGCGGCGTATAAGGCGGTCGACATTAGTTATGCGCTTCGGAACAAAGGTGACAATGTGCGCCTTACAAAAAACTACAAGCTCATTCAGCTAACGTATCGATTTGATAAGCGCTACTATACCGTAGGGCGCGCCGACTGGCTAAACCGCAGCCTCAACGGCTTCCACATGTTAGAACTCAATGCACAAGACGGGCTGAAGCGTATCATCGAAGCCGACGTGGCAAGCGTGCGAAACCATGAAAGTCATATTTGGAACTTGCACCATGCACGGCTCATCCATTTCGATGCGAATGGCGCATACCAAGGAGTATCCAACTACGATTCGCTGCTCGTTGAAATTCCCGAAAATTTGACGTCGTTTCAAAACAACTTTGTCGAAATGGATTCCGAGGAGCGTTCGGTTTTTGACTCTTACAAAATATACAAAAAACGAAAAGCCTCGGGAGGCGAATACGGCGTTTTCTTGACCGAAGTGTTTTGGCACATCGGCTATCCGCTTGTCTGTTTCTTTATCGTTTTCATCGGCGGAATGCTCGGCGGCCGTATGAAAAAAGGCGGGATCGCCATGAGTATCGCGGTCTCGATGCTTTTCACTCTGGGATATTTCTTCTTTATGTATTTCGGAAACGCATTCGGCGAAAGCGAGACCTTGCCGCCGTTCATCGCGGGCAATTTATCGAATTTTCTCTCGGGTTGTATTGCTCTTTGGGTTTTCTGGCGGTTTGATTATTAGTTGAAAAAAATTTTCGTTCAATTAGACCAATGTACCAATCGCGCATCCTGAATCTTTTCGCCCGTTCTTACTTGCTTCTCGTCTTTCTTGCCGTTGTCTTCTTGTGTGCGCGTTTCGCCATGTTTCAAAGCTTTGTCGATCCTCAAGCGGTCGTAGGTTTCCAACAAGACGTCCGCCGCATGTGGTGGATTGGTCTCCGCTTCGATCTACGGATTGCAGCAATGGCAATTTCTCCGCTTCTTATTCTTGGAATGCTTTCCGCTTGGCACGATAAGTCATGGAAGCTCTGGAGAAATTTCGCATTAGGGTACGTCCCAATCGCCGTCTTGAGCGTTGTTTTTCTGTCTCTGAGTAACTATTTTTACTACCAGACGTTCCACCAACCTTTCGATATATTTCTTTTTGGACTTCTCGAAGACGATACGAAAAATGTCTTAATTAACATCTGGCAGGATTACCCTCTTTTCAAAGCGGCTCTTCTGAGTGCGGGATTGACTATTGTCGCATCAAAAGCATTTGGTTGGAAAATCAAATCCATACCACAAAAAAAGAATTGGCCGAGGCCGCAATTCGTCTCTTTTTTCTTAACCAACATTCTCGCCGTCTTTGTTCTAGCGCGGGGTAGTGTCGGCGTCTTCCCCCTCGACAGACCAAACGCACAAGTTTCACAGATCGTCGTATTGAACCAGTTAACGCCCAACGCTTTCATGGCGCTCAGTTGGGCATTTGAAGACAAGAGCAAAGATTACAAATTTGAAAAAGTCAAATCTTCCGAAGCGGGAGAGCTACTCCATGAAGCGGGATTGAAATCGCTCTACGGCCAGACACCGGCAAACGGCTACATTTCAAGAAATCCACCGCATGTCGTTCTTGCCTTCATGGAAAGCTTCGGGAGCAACATGCTTGTCTTCGACGACGAAAAGAAGAATGACCTTCTGGGTGCCTTCAGACCACATTTTCAACGCGATTTTGTATTCAAGCGGTTTGTATCCTATGGTAACGGCACAGCGCCATCTCTTGCGCAAATTTTTTTCAACAGTCCGGTTCACAATATCAGCCAGTCGTCAGCGCGTAAGATCAAACTCGATACTCCCTTTTGGACCTATAAAGCTGCCGGATACAAGACGGTCTTCGTATCTTCGGGAAACCTGATGTGGCGTAACCTCGTCAATTATCTTCCGCGCCAAGGTGTCGACGAAGTCTACGACCAAAACGCGCTGATGGCGCACTTCCCCGAAGCAAAAGGCGATATGACTGATTGGGGGCTCCCCGACGAGTATGCGTTCCGGTTCGTCGAAGACTTCTTACAAAAAGCCGATAAGCCAGTTTTTGTCGCTATCTTGACGATCACCAACCATCCTCCATACACAACGCCTTCTCATTACAAACCGAAGACCGTATCGGTGTCGCCGGAGTATCAAACGAGAACCGACGACAGCGAAGATGACGCAAAAAATATTTTGAAAACTTTCCAGTATGCGTCGAATGCGCTGGGAGAATTCATTAGCAAAATCAAAAAATCCGGCCTTGCAAAAAAGACGATTATTGCCGCAACGGGCGACCACTCGCTGCGGCGCGTCAGAGCACAGTACCCCCGCGAGCAGATGCTCGACAAGGCGGTTCCCTTTTATCTCTTTGCCCCCGAGAATATCCTGAATCACACCCAGGCAATCTATGACGCGCAACGCGTCGGTTCGCACAAAGACATCCTACCGACCCTCTATCACTTGAGTCTTTCCAACACGCGCTATCTCGCCTTAGGAGGATCGAATTTGCTCAGTCCGCAAGACAATAAAGCTGAGTGTTTCGGTTACAACGAAACGGTTTGGATTGATTCTTTGGGCGCTTACACAACAACTGGAAAGTCTACGTTCTACCGTTGGGCAGATGGTCACAGTCTTTATCTGTCTCCCGAAGGTCACAGAGTGGATATTTCTTTTCAGAAGCGTATGCGTGCCTTCGAAAGGCTCTTGCGCTGGAATCTCAATCGGCAGATAGCGGGAGAAGAGAAGCTCCTCTGATTTTCTGGTTCGATTGTCGGCGCATTTATCAAAGGAACACTGCCCTTCCATGAAAGTCTCCGGCTTCACCTTTATCCGTAATGCCGTCAAACTCGAGTACCCCATCGTCCCCGCGATAGAATCGATTCTCCCGCTTTGCGACGAGGTTGTTGTCGCTGTCGGCAAGGGCGAAGACACAACGCGCAGCCTCATCGAGTCCATCCCATCAAAAAAAATAAAAATTATCGATACCGTCTGGGACGACAGCTTGCGCGTTGGCGGTGCCGTTCTGGCGCAGGAGACAAATAAGGCTCTTAAAATAGTGCACTCACGAGAGAGCTATCTGCGCGTCGCTAAACCGTTGCGGCAAAGGAATCGAAAACGAAATTTTTTTCCGCTTTAGCGGATGGTCGAATCGGAGAGATTGAGCGATAAGACACATTCCCCCCTTTTCGATTATCTTGCGCCGCAAGGCACCTATCTTATAGAGCTTGAATTTTGCGAAGTCGTTGCCATAGAGCGCGTCACCCACGAGCGGCGCGTTGTAGTGTGTGCACACAGCGCGGATTTGGTGGGTGCGTCCCGTGATGAGTTCAATCGTCAACTCTGTCGCAAATTTAAGTTGCGTCTGCGATACGATACGCATAGAAGCTTCGCGCGCAAAACCCATCGTCTCGGTTTCTTGCGGATAAAAGCGCATCTTTTTTCGATTGCGTCTGTCGCGGCCAATAAATCCATCCACCTCTTCGGGAAAGATCACCCTGCCCCAAACGAGTGCGCGGTAAGTCTTCTTCACTTTGCGTTCGGCAAATAGTGCGCTGAGCGCCGAGCGCGCACGCTCTGTCTTCGCAATAACCATGACCCCTTCGGTTTCACGGTCGAGACGATGGACGATGCCGGGCCTTTCGACATGTTCTGCCAAGTGATCCATCTGTCCCAAGAGCGCGTGCACGAGCGTGTCGTCGCCGGTCCCCGCTCCAGGATGCACTGTCATCGAAGGCGGCTTGTGCACGACGGCTAAAAAATTATCTTCATAAAGAACAGGAATGTTTGCGGATAGAGGAATGAGACGCTTTTCTTTTTTTCGAGGCAGAGTAATTCGAATCGCTGTGGGATTTTTCGCTTTGAAAGAAGGTTTGGTCGCGTCGGCATCAAGCCCTGAAACACAATTTTTTGCAATCAGGCGTTGGAGTTCAGAGCGAGAAACGTTCTCTCCCTGTTCTCGCAAGCTCTCTGTCAAAAAAAGATCGAGACGTCGACCCGCCGGCAAGATGAAATCAAATTGTGTCTCGTGCACCGCTACTCCACACCGACGACCAAGAAGGCTTTGTGCGTCTTCCAAACGATGGGGATGACAAACGTCGGCACATTACGCGGCAGATCAATCTGCTTAGGCCGACCCACAAAAACAATAGGTACGGAAATTTGAAAATCTGCGCCGAATGACTTCGACGCATTGCCAGCAATGGTGTTTGCAATCTCTCCGGCTAAGTCTTTTATAGACGCTAGGTCAGGTTTTTCGATTTTCAAATAGCCCGCCACAATATCTTCGAGCATCGCTTTCGAGGCGGTGAAGAAAACCCCTCCTTTGCGCTTGCCCGTGAGGCCAATCACTCCCGTGATTTCACCCATAACTTGATCGGCCGGTTTGATGTGCGGCACGCCGACAGTCACCTGCGTCTGGGTAATCGTCGAGAAATAGTTCACGACGCGCTCGACGAAAACTCTAAGCTCGTTTTCTTTCATGTGCCAACTCCCGCGATTTTAGATTCTCTTTGCTCACTCCCGAAATTGGAGATCATAGAGTTTCTTATAAAGCCCTTTTTTCTTCAGGAGTTCGTTATGCGTTCCTCTCTCAGCAATACGTCCCTTATTCATCACAAGAATCAGGTCGGCAGTGTAGATTGTCGACAGACGGTGAGCGATAACAAAAACCGTCCGATTTTTCATGAGCCTATCGAGGGCCTTCTGCACCAAGCGTTCCGATTCGGTGTCCAAGGCACTCGTTGCCTCATCCAAAATCAAAATTTGTGGGTCTTTCAAAATGGCGCGTGCGATAGAAATGCGCTGGCGTTGTCCCCCCGAAAGCATCAGACCGCGCTCCCCGATGGGTGTGTCGTACCCCTGAGGTAGCTCTTTTATGAAGCCGTCGGCATACGCCATTTCAGCGGCACGCTCAATCATCTGCGTCGAAATATTTTCTCTTCCATAAGAGATGTTTTGGCGGAGTGTTCCATTAAACAAAAATATTTCTTGAGTGACGACGCCAATTGCTTCGCGCACACTATCGATTTTGAGGTTGCGCAAATCTTTTCCGTCGAACAAAATCTTGCCTTCTGTTGCGTCATAAAAACGTGGAATCAAATCGACAAGCGTCGACTTTCCTGCACCCGAATGACCTACGAGCGCAATCTTCGACCCGACGGGCGCCTCGAACGAAATTTTACTCAAGACTTTTTTTTCGGTGTTGGGGTAGTGAAACCCCACACTTTGAAACCGTACACTTTTTTGCACGAGCCCCAGGTCCTCGGCATCGTTCTTTTCAACGACATCGGGGGGAGTGTCCATAAGACTAAAAATGCGCTCCCCGGCTGCGACGGCGCGTTGCACCATGTTATACCATGCCGCCATCTGCTTTATGGGACTAATAATCACCATCAAAGTAAAAATAAAGAGGAAAAAACTTCCCGAAGTAAATTCGCCGCTAATAATCCGCGTGGCTCCATAGACAATTAGTCCCACCAGAAGAATGCTGGTTGTAAACTCGACAAGTGCCGGTGAAAACGCATGGTTGATTCGATAGCGAAAAATTTGCCGAAAGAACGAATCGTTGATGACTGAAAACTGCGCGTGCTCAAATTTCTCCATCCCAAAGGCGCGGATAATGCGGATGCCCGAAATCACTTCTTGCATGTGGCCTGTGAGGTCTGCCAAGCTCGTCTGCTCGCGTGCTGTGATTTCTTTTATCTTGCGCGCAAAATGGTTCACAGGCCACAAGACCAGGGGGACTCCGATAATCGTTATGAGCAAGAGCTTGAAGCTGATGAGACTCAAGAGCACAAGATGCGTGATGATGATGAAAAAATTATTGATCGAGAGACGCAAATAATCCGAACCTGTATCGGAAAGCAAGCTCGCGTCGTTGACGATGCGGCTAATCATCACACCGTTTTTTTCTTTCACGAAAAAAGACATCGGCAATGTCAAAAGCTTTCGGTACAAATCGTCGCGGATGTTATTCACCGCACGTAGCCCCGTACCGCTCATAAAGAAGACAGTCCCCAAGTCGCAGAGGAGCTTCAAGAGATAGATCGGCATCACGAGCAGTGCGACAAAAATCAAAACATTCATCGCATGGTACTGAAGGAGCAGCAAATTGAGCGCTGTTTTTTTCTCTGCCAGAAAATATTTAATACGCCCGGTCACTCCTTCGACAGGTCGCGGCGTCGTCTCTACCATATACTGTTTTTCTTTGACGAAAAATTCGGGCGCCGGATGCTCGGCAAAAAGTTTTTCCAAGTCAGCCTTCACCGCTCCCGACTTCGCGTATTCAATTTCATCGCGGTCGTAATGGAGCTGGAACGGTTTGTTGCCTCCCGTTTCGATAACGTCGAATATCGGCTTGAGCGCGGTTAGGCTGAGCGCGTTAAAAACAGAGACGAAAAAAGAAAGGACGAGGCCCAAGACGAAGCGTCCCTTATACTTTGCCGCATAACTCAAGATACGCTTATAAACCCCCTTTGGCTTGCCGGGTTGCGCAGCGTCGAGTTGGGACATTCCTGCGTTTCCGGCCTTCGAGACTCAGTGGAAAGCAGGTTTTCTTTAAGGCGCGCCCTTTTCCTTACCCCGTCTTTGTCGTTGCCAATCCCGGCAGAAATTTTAAGCCGGGCAACCCATGCTATCCCACCGAAGAATGTTCATCTTATCTGTCGTGCTCGCAATTCTTCTTCTTGCTCCAGGTGCAAACGCAGCGCCTCTGGCAGAAAATGGAGTCATTGACCTCACACAGACGAAATTCTCGGAGCACGGTATACGCCTCGACGGCAACTGGGATTTCTACTGGAGAAAGTTTATCGATCCCAAAGTGCATGAAATTGCAGACGGTACATTGCGCGTACCGGGCGAATGGAACCAATTCAAAAAAGATAATGCAGCAGTGGGGGGCGTCGGATTTGCAACTTACCGTGTGCGCGTTCTCCTGGGAGTGCACCACGGCGACGGCCTGAGTATTCGGCTCGCAAATGCCGGTACGAGCTACAAACTCTTTGCGAATGGCGTACTCGTCGCGGCGAACGGTAACCCGGCAGCGAATAAAAACGAGACCGTCGCACAATTCAAGCCGGGTGTTTATCCCCTGCCGGTTCTCGGCGATACGTTAGATCTAACGCTCTACGTCGCGAACTTTGTGGACAAATCGGGCGGTCTGTGGTTCCCGCTCACCCTCGGTCGGACCGAAGACTTACGCGCCCAACGCGAAACCTGGATTGGAATAGAGATGTTTTTGGTTGGCGCAATCTTCATCATGGCCATTTATCATTTCGCTCTCTTTTACTTGCGCAGGCAGGACTTATCGACGCTCATGTTCGGGTGTGCCTCGCTACTCATAGCGTTGCGTACTTCGCTCTTGGGCGAACGGCTTCTCGTTTCTGTTTTTTCCAATGCGCCGTTTTGGTTTTTTCATAAATTGGAGTACCTTTCGTTCTATCTGGCGCTTCCATTTTTTTACCAATATTTCAGAGAGGTCTTCCCGAGGGAATTTCCTAAAACGATGGCTCGTTTCCTTTGGGTCGTTTGCGGTGCAGGGACTCTGTTGGTTGTCGCCACACCCGGAACTATTTTTTCTCACACCCTTCTTCTCTTCAACCTCTTAACCGCTGCGATTGTTTTCCACTCACTCCTGAGCGGGATGCGCGCTACGCTCCGCAAACAAGAAGGTTCTCTTCTCTTCTTAGGTGGTATTTGCATCTTCATGGTGGCCGTCGCGAACGACCTTCTCTATAACTATGAAATCATCGATAGCGGTTATTTTTTGCCATTCGGTCTTTTTTCTTTCATCTTCTTTCAATCGTTTCTCATTGGGATGAAATTCACGAAAGCATTTTTTCGTATCGAAGAGCTCAAGAACGAACTAACCGCACAAAATGAAAAACTCATTCAAATCGATAAACTCAAAGACGAATTCTTATCTAACACATCGCATGAACTCCGCACACCGCTTAGCGGCATAATCGGCATCGCAGAGTCTTTGAACGCGGGGATTGCAGGCAAACTATCTCTAAGCGCACGAGAAAATATTGACCTCATCATTTCGAGCGGGCGTAGGCTCTCTGTTTTAATCGACGATATTTTAGATTTTGCAAAAATTCAGAATTCGGAACTTGTCTTAGCGTTGCGCCCCGTCGACCTCTATTCGGCGAGCCAGATTATCGTGAAACTTTCTGAACCGCTCGTCGCTTCAAAACAAATCAACCTCATCAATGAAATCCCTAAAGAAATTGACCATGTCTTAGCCGACGAAAACCGATTACAGCAAATTTTGCACAACCTCGTCGGAAACGCAGTCAAGTTTACGCACGAAGGTTCGATAACGTTGAGCGCTCGTAAGCAAGGTCAAATTATCGAGGTAAGCGTCACCGACACAGGCATCGGAGTTCCACAAGAAAAGCACGCGGCTATTTTTGAGTCGTTTGAACAGGCGGATGGATCCATTTCACGAGAGTTCGGCGGCACGGGGTTGGGTCTTGCAATCACCAAATCTCTCGTTGCGATGCAAGGCGGCACGATTTGGGTCGAATCGAAAGAAGGCGAAGGAGCCAAGTTTACTTTTACTTTGCCTATCGCAGAGAATATTTCAGAAGATATAAAAAACCCCGCCCCTCGAACCGATAGAAACACTCCGGAGGATAGATACGGTATCTCTCAAGAGAATAAAACTGCTGTAAGAATTGCGGACTCTGAACTGCCAAGTGCCCCGCCGAAGCAAATCGACGAGGACGCCAAAGGCATCCAAGTGCTCGCCGTCGACGACGAACCGATCAACCTGCAAGTGGTCGTCAACCATCTTGAGCTGAGCGGAATACGCGTCGCGACCGCGCTTTCGGCAAAAGAAGCGTTTGAGAAAATCAAAACACTCCAACCTGAAATTGTTTTAATGGATGTCATGATGCCGCAGATGGATGGCTATGAGGCGACGTCGATAATCCGCGCAGAGTTTTCTCAAGGCGAAATACCAATCATCATTCTCACTGCCAAGAACCGCACCGAAGATATGCTGCGCAGCTTCGATAGCGGCGCGAACGATTATATCTCAAAACCCTTCGATTCAAAAGAGTTGATTGCGCGAGTGAAGACTCTCTTAACACTAAAGGCTGCGCTCCGAACGCAAAATGAATTTCAAGTTTTACAAAACGAATTAAGAGTCGCACACCGAATCCAAACGAGTTTGATTCCCGAACCGCCAAAAGCGCCGCCCGGACTGCGCATCGCGAGCTACTACCAAGCGATGGCAATGGTCGGCGGGGACTTTTTTGACTTCCTCGAAGCAAAAGATAAAACGGGTATATTCATGGCCGACGTTTCGGGGCATGGCGTCCCGGCGGCGCTCATTGTGTCGATGCTTAAAATGGGATTTAGTCTCATGCGCTCGATTATGGATCAGCCGGATGAACTCTTGTCGCAAATGAATGCCATCATGCAAGGCAACATGAGCGGCAACTTCGTTACGGCAGTTTATGCAGAAATTTCGCAAACCGGAAAACTCTCCCTTGCGCGTGCGGGGCATCCACCCGTTCTTCTTTTTAGAAAAAGAACTCAGACTCTGGAAACACTCATGAGCAAGGGCGGTGTTTTGGGCTTACAAGCCAAGAGACCGCACGAAGTCCTTTCGATAGATCTCGAAGTCGGCGATAGACTTATCTTCTATACGGACGGAATCACAGAAGCTCCTTCGCCTCAGGGGGAGCTCTACGACGACCAAAGACTTTGCCAATTTATCGAAACGCACGCTTCGCTCGATGTGCGCGAATTTACGCAAGCCTTAATAGACGACGTCCAACAACACGTGGGAACGGAAATTTTCGATCACGACGACATCGCGGTCGTGGTTTGTGATTTTATCGGTAGCTAAACTCGTAGGCACTCACACCCTTCTCAAGTTTTCACGGTTAAAAGCGATTCGAGTTTTTTTACAACGCGATTTTCAGAGTCGATCGCCTGTGCTTTCTTAAGGTTATCCTCCGCCAACTCGGTGCGACCGAGCCGTCGGTAGATATCCGCTAAATTCACGAGAGCTGTCAGACTACGTGGCGCGCGCAGAGCGACTCTTTCGGCATAGTCCGCGGCCCGCCGGAGAAGATTTCTATCTTGAGCGCCCGCAAACTTGAGAGCGCGTGAAGTCAAATAGATGATGCGCAAATCGGACGGATTTTCGCGGCAGAATTTTTCGCCCACTTCGGCGGCAAGCGTGAATTTTTTTGCTTTTGAGTTGAGGAGCATGAACTCGAAAATGACTTCTGCTTCAAGCGGGTTTTCCGAATAAAGACGCTCGATTTCACCCAAAGCTAAACGGAGTTCTTTCTTTTCCAAGAACGACCGGAACTGCGTTAAATCCGCGCGCGATATTTTTTGTTTCGCTTGGCCTTGGTAGGTAATTTTTACAAGCGACAAGTCGTCGGTAATTTCACCCGCGCGCTTCAAGTCTTCATAGAGAACTTCCAATTCTCCCTCGCTTTTTTCAATCACGCGCAGGAAAAGCGTCTCGTCGCTGTTGATAATAGAGTTGCCCGACTCGTCTATTCCAAGAGCAAGATCGTCGCGACCGTCCGAACCGATAAAAAGCGAGTCGGCGGGCGCCATCGAAAAAGTCTTAATGCGAAAAACTTCATCCGTTTCCGGCATTCCGAATTTTCTTAGCGTCAATTCGTCTTCGATGAAAGACGCTTTCCCGTCTCTCCAAAGAGCAATCCACGGGTGCTCCGCATTGATATAATAAAGAAAGCCGTTCGATTCGTCGATGAGGCCGATGACCGCAGAGACGAGCATCCGTCCGTCGAAAGACGCCATGACATGATGGAGCTCTTGATGGCAATCGCGTAGCCACTGCTCCGGAAAAGTGTAGCGGCTCTCATCGTCTTGTTTTGTGCGGTGGAGATACGACTTAAAAATAGTTCCCGCAACGAGCGCACCGCCTGCTCCTTGAATCGATTTCCCCATCGCGTCACCGTTCATAAAAGCGATATATTTTTGCCCGCGCAAGACGACTGTATTCGCAGCGCTGATGTCGCCCCCGATCTCGGACTCCCATTTCTTAAACTGGAATTTCTTTTTTTGTTCTGTAAGGAATTCGATCGCTATGCGAGACGCCGTTGTCGCATTGACGGCCAACGGCTGCAATAATTGCGCTGTCAAAAAATAATCCCCATCTTGCTGCGTCTTCAGCGCATGGACGCGCTTCATCTGTGCTTCGATTTCAGAGTTCTTGATTTCAATATTTTTTGTTTTCATGAACGAATCGAAGCGAATTTTATCGAGCATAAAAGCAAACGCGACCGCGATCACATACGAGATAAGAAGATTATTCATCGAATACGCTGCGGCGGGCGTCGAAAGATTGGGCTTGTAGATAATAACGGAGAGCAAGAAGACTACAATCGAACTGACTTGTGCGAGGACAAAAAGAAAGCGTGAAACGGGCGCCGCAATCGGTATCATGACGACAATTTGCAAACCCGAAACATAGTTCGCATCGACTGCGAGACGTCCTGTGAACCACGAAGTCGCGAGCATGACATAGCCCATAAGTATCTTCAAACTCAACGCTTTATGTTTCTGCAACGATGGAATAAACGATGCGACAAAAACGATGAAGCCAATCACCGAGAGAGCTAAACGGAAATAAAGAAGTTCTGTAAACTCTGGATGGAGTCTTTTATCCGTATCGAAAGCAAAGTTGACCCATGCGAAAATCGATATGAAAGCGGCTACACGAGTCCAGCTTTGCAACTGTTGATCGAGCTGTACCGAAAACTCGCCAGCATACTTTAACCTCTCTGGATTCCTGCGAAAAAGCTTGCGTAGTTTTTCCATAATCTTTGAAAACCATGAAGCACATAAGAGAGATTACGGCAAGAAGGTATTATCCTTTCATTGGGGTTGTCTATGCGGCATAGCAACGGTCACTTCGATTGCAATCAGTGACCGCAGTTGCTAAGGGTTTTGCAATTTTCGGTCGTTGAGCGCAGTCGAAACGTCGAAAATTCGTGACATCGTGTCACGGCACACGGCTTGGCCCTCCTTGGCCCGAGCCCATAATCTCTCTCGGCTTTGAGCCGATCTGAGGGCCAATCATCCCACGCGCTTCAAAAGCCTCAATAAGCCGTGCCGCTTTATTATACCCAATGCGCAATCGGCGCTGTAAGTAACTTGCCGACGCTTTTTGACTTTCGAGAATTATCTGCCACGCCTCGTCAAAAAGGTCCTCGTCTCCTGCTTCCAGTTCGCCCAATTTTCCTTTCGGATCTTCGAGGGTTATATAAACGGGCTTCGCGAGCTTCTTCGCATACGCGACAATGTCCTCGACTTCATTATCTTCGATAAGAGGCACCTGCGCTCGGATAAGCTGCGCTTTCGATGGATGACGAAAAAGCATGTCGCCCTGCCCCAAAAGCTGCTCGGCGCCGTTGCTGTCTAAAATTGTGCGCGAGTCTGTCTTCTGCGCAACCTGCAACGCTATCCGCGCAGGACAGTTCGCTTTAATAAGAGCAGTGATGACGTCGACCGACGGCCGCTGCGTTGCCAAAATCAAGTGGATACCCACAGCGCGCGCTTTTTGCGAAAGCCGAATAATGGAACTTTCGATTTCCTTGCCAGCAACCATCATGAGATCACCCAACTCGTCGATGAGGACTACAATGTAAGGCATGATAGGCAAGTCGTATTTTCTCTTGTGTGCGCGGATCTTTTCGTTATATGATCGAATGTCTCGTGCGCCTAACTCCGCCAAGTCTTCGTAGCGCCGCTCCATCTCTTCGACGGCCCAGCCCAACGCGAGAATCGCTTTGTTGGGCTCGGTAATGACAGGGTGCAACAAATGCGGAATGTCGTTATACCCCGAAAGCTCGACGAGCTTCGGGTCGACCAAAAGGAAACGTACGTCTTCGGGACTCTTGTGCAAAATAAGAGACGAAATGAAGGAATTGACGGCGACAGATTTTCCAGAACCCGTAGCGCCCGCAATCAAGAGATGCGGCATGCGCGTTAAGTCTTCTAAAAGAAGATTGCCTGCAATGTCGCGTCCCAGAGGCAAGGGGAGCTCTCCCCCGTATTCCTTGTACCCCGTGTCATTCAGTACATCGCCCAAGAGAACTTTGACGCGTTGCTTGTTGGGAATTTCTATTCCGACAGTCGAGCGTCCGGGAATGGGAGCCTCGATACGCACACGCAACGCCTCGAGAGCCATCGCGAGCTCGTCGGTCAGCCCCAAGATACGGCTGACTTTAATCCCCGACGCCATCTTGAGTTCGTAGCGCGTGATGATAGGCCCACGCTGGATGCCGACAACGTGACCCTCAATCGAAAATTGTTCGAGAGTCTCCTCGAGTTTTTCAATCACCGCTTGCGCTTCTGCGGGATTCGCAATTTCAAGCGCACGCTTCTGCGTTTTGAGGAGAGGAAACAAAATCTCCCGTTGCTTATTGACCGTCAAGAGCGGTGTGACCGAGGCTCGTTCCGCATTTTCGATGGCTGCACGCTCTCTCTTCTCTGTCTCGCGCTGGGAGGCCGCATCTTGCGCGACTTCTCTTTTCACTGTGGTATTAATTTCGTCTTCGCCCATATCTTCGTATGGGCTGTCTTCTTCGACTTCCACCGCAGCGGATAAGTCTTGTTCAAAAACAGAGTCCCTCTCGGCTGTCTGCGTCGCGAGAGATAGAGTAGCCTCTTTTTCTATCAGTTCGTCGACTTCTTCTTCGCCCTCTTCGAGGTCCACAATACGATTCGCATCCTCTTCGTTCGCATACGTACGGCTCTCGTACTGGATAGCCCCCGTTTCGAGATAGTCTTCACCTTTCTCGAGCGCTTCGAGAGTCTCCAAAGGCGGCGACCAACTCTTATCTATCGCAAAGTCTGTTTTCTCAAAGAAGGCATCCACATCGAAGTCTTCGCCTTTTGCATAAGCCGCCGTCGAGTGGTTGAGTTCATACTCCTGAGCGAGCGATACCTTTTTCTTCTCTTCAGCCAAGCGGTAAGTAAAGGAAGGGCTTGCGCTTTTTGGAAGGGCGGCGTGAGACGTAATGGCTGTTTTGGGTTCGTATGTTGCGGCACCTTCAGAATCATTCTCCAATGGCGCTGAGTCGCGCTCTATTAAAGTAGTTTCTGTACTGGCTTCTGCTTGTTTGACTTGAGCAAATTGAGTCCCTTGCGCATGCGGGCGGTTCTTTGGGATAACTCCCAAAGGCGCTATGTGAAAAGCTAAATCGCGGATAGGAAGCTCAACTTCGCGCGGTGCTTCGACATGAACCGGCACGCTCGAAACCGCCGGCACACCATTGAGTTCGCGCAGTTTTTCTGCCAGCCGGCTCTTCCAGAGCGGTTCCTCTTGTTCGGCAAGAGGACCGTCTACCGGAACAGAAATTTTCTGAACCCAAGGCGGGCTGGCGTGGAGCGCACTCTCGTTTACTTCACGACTCTTTGTCTTGGCCCACTTCATTTCGCTTCGCAGGAACGGGTGCGTTAGCTCACTTTACCGCGATACATCACGTCGATGCCATCGTCGTCGAGTTTTTTTAAGAATGTTTTTGCTTGCTTCTTTGTTTTGAAATCACCCAAGCAAACGAAATGCCATTTTCCATTCGTTGCGATAAACGCTTTCTGCGGATATTGCTCAAGAAGTTCATCGCGGTGGCGTTCTGCGTTGACTTTCTTCTTGAACGCGCCGACCTGCACGGTGTACCCTTTGGGTTTTTTGCCGTCTAAGAAGACGAGCTTACCTTTTTTTGAGTCGAGAGTTTTTACTCCGGTGTCGGAGCCATCGTCTTCGAGAGAATCCAATGGTTCGATAATCTCTTCCGAGCCTTCCCCTGCTTCAAGGCCTTGAGCAACGGGAGCGCTCACCGGGCTTTCAGCTTTTGACATGAAGCGGTCCTCGCCAGCTTGAACAAGTTCGAGCTGTACGCGGGTAACTCCCTTTTCAGCAAAACCCAATTCGCGCGCCGCTGCAAAACTCACGTCGATAATGCGCCCATCGACATAAGGCCCCCGGTCGTTAATTTTGACCATAACTTTCTTGCCATTCTCCAAGTTCTTAACCAAGACAAGCGAGTTGATGGGGAAATCGCGGTGTGCAGCCGTCATTTTATTCATGTCGAACATCTCTCCGCTTGCGGTGGGCCGCCCTTGGAGTTCTTTTCCATACCACGAAGCGTAGCCTTCGCTTACGGGGGTTACGCTACGCTCTTCTATACCGTCTTGCATGACAGGATCGTCTGTTGCGCGTGCTTGTTGCGCGGGGTCTTGAGGATTCGTACGCGCTTGCGGCGCTCGGCACGCCACGAGCGCGAATAATGTAATAACTATTACAACGATAGTAGCTCTCATAATAGTTGATTTTCGGCAGAATTGAAATTTGTGATTAGGATATTTGGTTAGGAATAATTTTGTAGCAAGATTTTTGCCGCAGCTTCAGCAGGTGCGCGAGAAGTCAGTCTATCGGCAATGCGCTTCAGTTCCGTTTTTTGTATCATTGAAAATTCTTCGTCGTAAAGAAGTTTCTCCAACCCCATTGCAATATTTTTCGGAGTAAACCGGCGTTGCAAAAATTCCGGTACTATGAAGCGGCCCGCGAGCACGTTGACCATCCCAATATAGGGAATTCGGATAACCCGCTTAAAAATCGCGTACGAAGTCCACGACGAGCGGTAGAGAATGAGATGCGGCACTCCGAAGAGCGCACATTCCAGAGTCACCGTGCCCGAGCAAGCAATCGCCGCTGTTGCGACGTCTAAGACAAAAGGCGCACTCTGTTTCACAAGATAAGTATCTAAAGGGAGTTCATAATCTGAGAGCAGTTTATGGATTTTCTCATTCGCGGCAGGAAGAACGAAAACACAACCCGGATGCGCGATTTGAAAACGGCGCACGCCTTCTAATATACGCTCGGTGTGGTAGTGAATCTCTGAAGGGCGTGAACCCGGCATGATGGCGACAATAGGAGATTTTTTCTTGAGAGCCGCCGAAATCGCAGGATTTTTTTTCAGAGGATTTCCCGCATCGCGGAATTTTTTCTTGAGCGCAACTGTCTCTTGCGTCAAAGGATGACCAATGTAATGCGCCTCGACGCCCAACTTGTGATAAATCTCCGGCTCAAAATCATAAAGGCACAAAACGCGCTCGAAGTTGTCGCGGATTTTGAAAACGCGCTTGTATTTCCACGCCCAGACTGTCGGTGAAACGATCATCGTCGAGCGGATACCCACCGCTTTGAGACGTTTTGCCAAAAGCATATTGAAGCCGGGAAAATCGACGAGCCATGCTTCCCGTGTGCCGTTGGCCTTCGCCTCTTCAACAAGGGCCTTAATTATTTTCGTCAGCCTGCGGTAATTTTTTGCCGCTTCAAAAAAACCAATCGTCGAAAGCTCTTCGGAGTTATACCGAATTTTCAACCCCGCCGCTTTGAGTCTCGTCCCTCCGCATCCCCATACCGGTATTTTTTTTTGTTTGAGAACCTCGCGGAGAATGGAGCTTGCCAAGAGATCGCCCGACTCTTCGCCCACGACAAGAAGAACAGGGGGTTGTATTACTTTAGGGGCACCGGTTTGCGCTTCGCTCTTTCGTACCGCACGCTTAGCCGTTTTCTTCGACTTCGTATTCGCTGAAGAGGTCTTTTTGGTTCGAGTAGTTCGCTTCGGTTTCATCGAGTCTCACGGGATAAATGCCGTCGAAGCAAGCCGTGCAATAGCCTGCGTTGGAAGCACCCCCTTCAGTCTCTTGCGCCGCGCGTTTCATACCGTCGAGCGAAAGATAGGCAAGAGAGTCGACGCGCAGATACTTTACAATTTCTTCAATCGTATGCGTCGCCGCAATGAGTTCAGAACGGCTCGGGATGTCGATGCCATAATAGCACGGGTGGCGTGTCGGTGCGCTCGCAATGCGAACGTGTATTTCTTTAGCCCCCGCAGTCCGCAGCATCTTGACAATCTTGCGTGTCGTCGTGCCGCGCATGATGCTATCGTCGATGACGACGACTCGCTTATCTTTCACTACCGATTCAATCGCGTTGTATTTCAACTTCGCACCAAAGTCTCGTATCTTTTGGTCGGGTTCGATGAAAGTACGCCCTATATAGTGTGAACGGATAAGTCCCATGTGGTAGGGCAAGCCGCTCTGTTTTGCAAACCCAAGCGCCGCGACATTGGATGAGTCGGGAACGGGAATCACGACATCGGCCGCCGCCGGAGCTTCTTCTGCGAGAATTTCGCCCATGCGCATGCGTGAGGCATAAACCGATTTCCCAAAGACAAACGAATCGGGGCGGGAGAAGTAGACATACTCAAAGATGCAAAGATTCTGCGATGACTTCTCGAAAGGGAAAAGCGATTTCACTCCATGCGGCGTGACGATGACGAGCTCCCCCGGTTCGACATCGCGCACATATTTCGCGTCGATAATATCGAGTGCGCAAGTTTCCGATGCGAACACATAGCCGTCTTCTTTCTTGCCCATAACCAAAGGGCGAAATCCATTCGGGTCGCGCAGCGCATAAAGCGTATCGTGCGTCAGCACCACCAAAGAGTATGCTCCACGGATTTGTCGGATTGCCTCGATTAAAGCATCGGTAAAGTTTTCAGCGCGCGAACGCGCAACGAGGTGGCTAATCACTTCGGTGTCGATAGTTGTCTGAAAGAGCGAACCCAAGTCTTGCAGGTTCTTGCGGATAGACGCTGCGTTTGTCAAATTGCCGTTGTGCGCTAAAGCCATCGTCCCCAACCGCGATTCAAACCGAATCGGCTGCGCATTCCGCAAGAACCCCGCACCCGTCGTCGAGTAACGGTTATGCGCGATTGCATGGCGCCCAATCAGTTGACGCAGCTTGTGTGGGGTAAATACGTCGCCGACTTTACCTTTGCCCGCATAGCGATAAAGTCTCTCGCCATCGGAAGAAACAATCCCCGCACTCTCTTGGCCTCTGTGTTGCAGAGCATACGCGCCGAGGTACGCCAAATTCGCAGCTTCTTCGAGATTGAATATCCCGACGATGCCACACTCTTCTTTGGGGTAGTATTGTGGGGAGCGATTTCGAGGGTTAAGAGCTTTTGGCTGCCGTGGAGTATTCACCGTACGGGGTAACTCCCGAAGAGGGAGACGCGGGGCAAAGTAAAAGAGGGGGGAAACGCCGTCTTCTGGTCTCTGTCTTCAGAGAGCACGACGTTTGGCTCGAAGATCGCCAGCATTTTGCGATGGATCAGATTGAATTTTCTGCCGCAAAGCCAAGCTTCTGCCAAGATTTATTAATTTCCTTATCAAATGAAACCATTGTGATCGCTTCTTTTATGTTTACGGCAAGAAAATATGCGGTACCCACATGAATAGCATCCAAAGTTCTATTTTCAGCGAGATGCTCGTTGGATTTGACAAGGTCTATTACCTCTGAGTCCAGAACCTTATATTTCACCTCGCCGAGAAGTGCCGCCAACTCAGCTTTCTTTTCAATCAACCAAGATTCTTTTTCTGGGTTTGAGGAAATACGCTTTGCTTTATATAAATTGTTGTAACACTCAACTTCGGTGATATTTGATGTAATTTTATCTGGGTATTTTTTCCATTGCGCGATCGCAGAATCCTTGCTTTGCTCTTCAAAAACTATCGAAAGCACAACGCTGGTCTCAAAATAAGCGAGCATTTAGGGTTACTTATCTTTCAGTGACGCATATATTTCTTGCGGCCTAATGTCAGTGAGCTTGTGTTTATTGTATTTCTTCAGGATTTTATCAATATTCGAACCTTTTACCTTTTCAGGTAATATGGAGCCCTTCTGAATTGCTTCTTGAATAAAGATATTTTGTACTTTGCTCTGGTTCGGCTTGCGGATTTCGGCCACAATCTCATTGCGGTCTTTTACAATGACTATCTCGCCCTTACGCACTAAACCGATATATTGACTAAGATTGTCTTTTAGTGCCTTGATGCCCACTTCTTGCATGTGGCTATATTACAAAGGATGTGGCTACTTGGCAAGAAATAGCAGATGGCGATGCGCTTTGGGCCAGAACTACGAGTGCCGGATCCAATCGTTCGTCTTTTGACGGTGTCACCGCCGATTCAACGGGAAAAGTCTATGTCGCGGGATCTCAATCAGGCACGAGTATCTATACATACGCTACGGGCGTCGATGCGACGGCAACGGCTGGCCATGCTACAGGTTTTAATCCTGTTATCTTGAAGTATGAATAAGATGGGCGGGTATCTCCTTCTTGCAACACCGGGGGGCAGTTAGTACGGATTCGGGGCGTTTTGGCTGTATCGGGCTTGGAACAGTATATTTGTGTCTAAAACGATTAACACATAATATGATAGCATATACGCTATCAATAGTCAAACTCTTTTGTTGAAATCATTCAGATAAGATTCTTATCCTTTAGATAATCGGGAAAGAGTGTAATATTTCTCATGGGTGAAAACCAGCCATACTCTTGCCCCTCATTAAAACGAATGCCAAAAACTTCGAGGTTGAGGCAATTCTGCGCGAACTCGACGGCTTTATCGGGAGTCATCGTCATAAAGAGCGCATTGCCCGAAGCGTCGAGGTTGTGGTTTTGTTCGGCATAGAAGCGTAATTTATCGCTGTCGGTAAAAACCAGATACCAGGCATTGCCGTCGATTTGCTGGAGAGAGGGTTGTCCCTGTTCCATACTTTTGGGCGTCATGAGAAACAGCCATTCTTTCAAGTGAAACATAGCTGCCCACAAGAGATCGCCTTTTTCTTGATTGAACGAGCCATCGCTGGGATACGTATCACGGGCCAGCGCAACAAAATCGGGTTTGTTTTCCATAGTAAATAACCTTTGCTAAGGTGGAGTAACTCCTCAAAATTGGAATCTTTTTTTTATATATTTCCTGGCCACTCGGGGGCACCTGTGCGGGAACTCATTGGTACAATTTTTTCTTATCGCTGACGCGGGGCGCGAGTTCCCGCCTAAACTCTTTACGCTGCGTTTCAATTGTCGCATCGGCTCTTATGCTTTCCGAATTATCGCACGACTTGACGGCAAAAAAAATCACTCCCGTCGAGCTTTTGAATTCTTCGCTACAAGCCATCGACAAGCACGATTCAAAAATTCAAGCGTTCTTATCGGTCGAACGCAAAGAGGCGATGGCGGCGGCCGAGAAGTCTGGCGAGCGCATTGCGCAAGGCCGCGCACTTTCTCCCTTCGACGGAGTTCCCATCGGCATCAAAGATAACATCGTGACTGAGGGTCGAATAACACAGTGCGCTTCAAAAATTCTCGATGGCTTTGTCTCTCCCTATTCTGCAACTGTCATCGAGAGACTCCACGCATTAGGCTTCGTTACGCTGGGCCGACTCAACATGGACGAATTTGCGATGGGCTCGTCGACTGAAAACTCCGCGTTTCAAGTCACCAAGAACCCTTTTGATTTAGAACGCGCTCCCGGGGGTTCGTCCGGCGGCTCTGCAGCCGCAGTTGCTGTGGGATTTCTCCCCGTTGCGTTGGGCTCCGACACAGGGGGATCGATACGACAACCTGCGGCATTCTGTGGGCTTGCGGGCCTCAAACCCACGTATGGCACCGTGTCTCGCTACGGCCTCGTTGCGTTCGCGTCGAGCCTCGATCAAATTGGTCCTTTGGCGCACACTGTCGGCGATGTGGAAATAATCCACAACGCCATCAAAGGCCACGATGCAAAAGATTCGACGACGGTTCCGAACGAGGCATACCTCAAATGGGATGGAAAAATCGAGACGCTCCGCATTGGTTTTGACACCGCTCTTCTCGAAGGGCTTTCAAGCGAGGTGCGCGCTTCTTTTGAGAAGACACTCGACTTCCTCAAAACCCGCGTGAAGTCTGTCGAGGCGGTGTCTCTGCCTAACCAAAGATATGGCATCCCTGTTTATTATCTCGTCGCAACGAGCGAGGCTTCGGCCAACTTGGCGCGCTTCGACGGTGTGCGCTATGGCCACCGCACGCGCGATGCGAAAAATTTGAACGAGCTTTATGAATTATCGCGCACTGAAGGGTTCGGTGCGGAAGTCAAACGCCGCATTCTCTTAGGTACATACGCGCTCTCGAGCGGCTACTACGACGCGTTCTATGGCAAGGCGCAAGCGGTGCGCTCTCTTATCCAAAAAGATTACAACAACGCGTTCCAAAAGGTCGATGCAATCTTGATGCCAGCAACACCTTCGCCTGCATTCAAAATTGGCGAGAAGACAAAAGATCCTGTGCAGATGTATTTATCCGACGCGCTGACTGTCGGCGCAAGCCTTGCCGGAATTCCAGCTCTCTCTGTTCCCGGCCCGTCCGACGGTTTGCCGATTGGGATGCAGCTTCAGGGCCGCAACTTTTCAGAAGACATGCTCTTTGCGTTGGGTAAGCTCGTCGAGAAAGAATTTCCGCAAAAGCGCGCCGTCTTGTAAAAGAGATAAATCCGACTAACTATGCAACCCCTTTCTACACAACCCTACAAAGGCACGCGCGATTTTTATCCGGCGGACATGCGCTTTCGCGAGGCGATGTTTGCCGTGATGCATAAGACCGTGCGTCGCTATGGGTTCGATCCAATCGACGCGCCGATTATCGAGCCCATCGACATCTACCTTGCGAAAACCTCAGAAGAAATTGTCAGCCAGCAAATTTATTCGTTTGTCGACCGAGGCGAACGCAAAGTCGCGCTGCGTCCTGAAATGACTCCCACTGTTTCGCGCATGGTTGCCGCGCGCTTTCACGAAACACCCAAGCCGATACGTTGGTATTCGATACCCAACGTGTGGCGCTACGAACAGCCCGGCAAAGGAAGGCTCCGCGAGCACTGGCAGCTCAACTGCGATATTTTTGGTGCCGCGACAGAGAGCTTGGCCGACTTGGAAATTTTGAATCTTGCGGTGGATTTACTCAGAGCGTACGGTGCGACCGATACACATTTTAAGGTGTATATATCGCACCGCAGCATTTTGAATGCCGTCTTCAAAAATGAACTACGGCTGGCAGAAGAGAAATGGCCTGCTGTGGCGCGAATCTTAGATAAGCGTGCAAAGCTCAAACGCGAAGCGTATAACGAACTTCTCAAAGCAGAAGGAGTGAGCGAGACGCAAGCGCAGGAACTCGAGGAGTTCCTGAACGGTAAAGAGGACTATCTAAAGAAGAAACCGCATCTGGAAGGCTCGGCGTATATTCTCGATATGCTGCAAAATCTCTCGTCCTTGGGGCTTCTCCCATTTGTCGAGTACGACCCTTCTGTCGTGCGCGGGTTTGATTACTACACCGGACTCGTCTTCGAGGTTTTCGACACACACCCCGAAAACCGGCGCAGTCTTTTTGGCGGCGGCCGCTACGATAACTTAGTCGGAGCTTTTGCCAAAGAGACCCTGAACGCAGTCGGCTTCGGCATGGGCGATGTCACGCTCGAAGACTTTCTGCGCACGCATAAGCTCTTAGACGATATTCCTCGCAGAGTGGATCTTTTCATCGCGCTTCTCGATACGGGACTCGGCACCGAAGCCTTGAAACTTGCGCAAACTCTGCGCACGCAAGGCTTGGCTGTCGAGGTGTCTTTGGGCGCGGGCAAACTCGGTAAACAGTTTCAAGAAGCGGAGAAAAAAGGAATTACGCGGGTTCTAATCTTGGGTGAGGACGAAGTCAAAAGTGGTATCTACCCCGTGAAGACTTTGGCCACTGGAGAGCAAGTAAAGCTCCGTGCTGCAGAGATTCTGCCGATTGGGTGAATTTGAGCTGCGCCTTTTCATAGCTGCTGCGGATTTCCATAGCTGTCGCGGTTTTCCATAGCTGCTGCGGATTTCCATAGCTGCTGCGGATTTCCATAGCTGCTGCGGATTTCCATAGCTGCTGCGGATTTCCATAGCTGCTGCGGATTTCCATAGCTGCTGCGGATTTCCATAGCTGCTGCGGATTT
>CAUJII010000133.1 GCA_963205035.1 Spirochaetota bacterium | reverse complement strand
AGCAACTTCAAAAGCCATTTTAACGTGGGATACACAGGACGCCGCACCGGGCGCGTACCGCATCGTGTACCACGGTGTTTGGCTTTCGTTTTGGTTGCGGAAGAAAACCTCTTTTCGGGGAGAGAGCCGCGTGTTTCAGATAAAAAAGGAATGAAATTATTTTATCTTTTTCGATAGCTATGGAAAACCAGCGCTGCCCCAGCGTCTCCATACATCTTGCAGGCTACCGGGCGACCAGGAGAGGGAGCACATATCTGAAAAATACTTGCTATTACGGCTCTGTTCTTTAAGTTCCCTTATGAACACCAAAGAACTCTTATATGCTGAAATAGAAATTGCCCCAGAAATCGTAGTACAAGAAGTTTACGATTTCTTAACTTACCTGAAACATAAGGAAAAGAAGAGCAAAAGGCTGGATTTATTTCCCGCTGAAAGCGCTTTGCGAAAAGATTGGCTGTCGCCCGAAGAGGATGAAGCTTGGCGCGCTTTATAAAAGGCGATATCGTAGTATTGCCATTCCCATTCCCATTTTCAGATTTATCTGATCAGAAAAGGAGACCTGCACTCGTTATCCAACCCGTTGTGAACGATGACCTGATTCTATGCCAAATAACGAGCCGCCTGAAAAAGTATTACAGATTATCGATACCCTCATAAAAGTTTTGCGAAAGTAGCCCGCTAGCTATGGAAAACCAGCGCTTCTCTTGCGAGGTTGTCTAATTGGCTCGATTTCGCTCACTTCGATACATTTTTGTATCGAAGCCATGCGCAAAAACACTCCGAAGACGGAGACTCGTCGCATGAGCGACTTATTAGACAACCTCCCAAAGCGGCCTACGATACGCTTTAGAGGCTACCGGGCGATCAGGAGCGGGAGGGTAGAGCCGCTGGCCGAGCGCAGTCGAGGCCCCTTACTTATAACTGCGCTGCGTCAGGTGCACTTCTTTGAAGTCGAGTTCTTCTTTGTGGAGCTCTTGCGCCGTGTTCTCGCCCTTGTACTCCCATGCGCCGACGTATGCAAAGTTTTGGTCGTCGCGTTTCGCCTCACCTTCTTCTGTTTGGTGCTCTTCTCTAAAATGCCCGCCGCACGATTCTTTGCGGTGGAGCGCGTCGCGGGCAATCAGCTCGCCGAGTTCTAAGAAGTCTTTTACGCGGCCGGCTTTTTCGAGCGACTCATTGAGAGAAGCGCCGCTTCCGGGAACGATGACGCTTTTTTTGAAGTCTTCGCGGATTTGTTGGATTTCTCCGATCGCTTTCGTTAGCCCCGCTTCCGTACGCGCCATGCCGACATACTCCCACATAACGTGGCCCAGGTGGCGGTGGAGTTCGTCGACTGTCTTCGTGCCTTTGGTCGCGAGGAGATCCGCCGTTTGCTTTTTCACATTGTCTTCGGCTTCTTCAAACTCTTTGCCCGCAGTCGAAGGTCTGTCAAAACCGACAGTCGCGAGATAATCCCCCACAGTCGACGGGAGGACAAAGTAGCCATCCGCCAAACCTTGCATGAGGGCCGATGCCCCCAAGCGGTTCGCGCCGTGGTCGGAGAAGTTGGCTTCGCCGCCGACATAGAGCCCGGGGATTGTCGACATGAGGTTGTAGTCAACCCAGAGCCCGCCCATCGTGTAGTGGATCGCGGGATAAATTTTCATCGGGTGTTTGTAAGGGTCTTCGCCCACAATCTTCTCGTACATCTGGAATAGATTACCATAGCGTTCTGCGATTTTGTCCTGTCCCAAGCGCTCGATCGCCGACTGGAAGTCGAGGTAGACCGCTAATCCTGTCGCATTGACGCCATATCCATGGTCGCACCGTTCTTTGGCCGCACGCGATGCCACGTCGCGGGGCACCAAGTTTCCAAACGAAGGGTAGCGGCGTTCGAGGTAGTAATCCCGCGATTCGATGGGAACGTCCTTTGCGGAAATCTCGCCGCGTTGCAATCTTTCAGCTGTCGCTTTGTCTTTCGGAACCCAAACGCGCCCGTCGTTACGCAACGATTCGCTCATCAGAGTGAGTTTCGATTGGTAGCTCCCGCTTTGAGGAATGCAGGTGGGATGGATTTGCGTATAGCACGGGTTCGCGAAGTACGCGCCGCGTTTGTGCGCGCGCCAAATCGCGGTTGCGTTCGAGAGCATTGCATTCGTCGAAAGGTAGTAGACGTTGCCGTAGCCGCCCGTTGCCAAAATAACCGCATGCGCTGCGTGGCGCGTCACCTCACCTGTGACGACGTTACGGGTAATAATTCCCTTGGCGTGGCCGTTCACAACGACTAAATCAAGCATTTCATGGCGCGGATAAATTTTCACCGTGCCCTCGTGGATTTGTCGGTTGAGTGCGCTATAAGCCCCCAAGAGGAGCTGCTGCCCTGTTTGGCCTTTTGCGTAGAATGTGCGGGAAACCTGAGCTCCCCCGAACGAGCGGTTGTCGAGCCTGCCGCCGTATTCGCGCGCAAAGGGGACTCCCTGCGCTACTGCCTGATCGATGATATTGACGGAGACCTCGGCCAAGCGGTAGACGTTGCCCTCGCGCGAGCGGTAGTCGCCGCCTTTGACGGTGTCGTAGAAGAGCCGATAGACCGAGTCGCCGTCGTTATGGTAGTTCTTTGCGGCGTTGATGCCACCCTGCGCGGCGATCGAGTGTGCGCGGCGGGGACTGTCGTGGAATGTGAATGCGTGGACGTTATAGCCGAGCTCTCCCAATGAGGCGGCGGCAGAAGCACCCGCAAGGCCCGTGCCGACAACAATGATGTCGAGTTTGCGCTTGTTGGCTGGGTTGACGAGTTTCAGGCTGTGCTTGTAGTTTTGCCACATTGTGTCGAATGGGCCGTTGGGTATTTTGGAGTCTAATTTCATAGTGTTGCTGTTCCTTAGAATACGTTATCAGAATATGTTATGGTAGCGGAGTTGGAAAAAAATCGGGATGGCCGCAAACCCGAGTGGAATGAGGACTGAATAAGCGAGCCCCAATTTCTTGATAAGCGGGGTGTATTTCTTGTGGTTGAGGCCCAACGATTGGAATGCGCTTTGGAAACCGTGGTTAAGGTGGAAACCGAGGAGGAGCATGGCAATTACATAAAACCACGGATAAAATCCACTCCACCCCGTTTCAAAAGAGACTTTGACAGTTTCATAGAATGCCAAATTGCCGGGCTCGTAAATGCGGTGCTTGAGGGTGTACGAGTTGATGTGGACGACTAAGTACACCAAGATCAAGATACCCGTAAGCGCCATATATTTTGAGAAGAACGAAAGCACGCGGCCCGAGCCCCCCGAGTAACTAATCGGGCGCGCCGCTTTGTTGCGGCGTGTGAGCAAAATACCGTCGATGATGTGGACTAAGAAACCCACGACAAGGGCAATTTCTAATACACGGATTATGACAGAGGTACTCATAAAGTGCGAGTACGCGTCGAACGCGGCACCGCCGTCGTCCTTGAAAAGAAGCAGGTTTCCCGCCAAATGGACGGGCAAAAAACTAATTAAGAAGAGCCCCGAGAGCGACATGAGGAATTTTCGGCCAATCGAGGTCGCAAGAATGAAGGGGTGAGAAGAACCGTTTTGCACCATAGGCCAGCCTCGGTGCGTCGCATGGTGCGCAAAGTAAAAAGTGGGCGAGCGGCAAATAACTCAAGTTGGGGGCACAGGCTCGCAAGGCAAAAATTTTTGCCGTGCCCCCACCTGAGCTAACTCGTTCCCATACAATACCGAATAAATAGTTGACATTATGAATACAAATGAATACGATTTTTCTATGCCAAAGACCGTTACAATTCGTATGGACGATAAGTCCTATAGACTCTTAAAAAATGCGGCAATGGCGCAGAAACGCAGCATTTCTAATTTTATCGAATATGCGGCGGTCAATTTTGCTATTGAAGATAATTTTGTTTCAGACTACGAAATGGCCGACATTCAATCGGATTCAGCATTGATGTCGGATCTAAAAAAAGCATTAGGCGACGTAAAAAATCGTCGATTTACCGACGTAAAGTAAGCGAACTCTTTCCGTGTTCACGATTTCAGAAAGCGATACCTACAAATCCAATATCAAGAAGCCGCAACTCAAGCGGTATGCAAAGAAAATTGCAGAACAGGTCTACCCGATACTGCGGCTGAACCCCTTTTACGGGGCAAATATCAAGAAGTTGAAGGGTGACTTATCAGACATCTACCGCTATAGGGTTGGTTCTTTCCGGCTCTTCTACCTCATCTTGGAGTCAGAGAAGCGGGTTGTAATCCTCTCGTTGGCCAACCGGAAGGATGCCTATTAACTGGGCTGTTAGGCCAGCTTCGGTGCTTCGCAGGTAGTTCAGGAATTCCATAGCTACTACTTTCGCGTATAGTTCCGGAATTCCATAGCTACGGCACGGCGTCGCCCCGTCAGCCCTTTACTCTGTCATGGCGGGTTTTGAACGCAGAGCAGTTTAGCAGTCTGGTCGCAGTTCTGAGAGCCTACCGAGATGAAATCGCTGACATTTGAAGCACTCAAATTTCCGTATGCGCCGGAATAGCCAGATGTGTTATAAGTCCAGTTTGAACAAATGTCTATATCCTTCACTTGGCCAGTCGTTGCTCCCGTCCAGAAAAACGTCGGCGACGCGCCGCCATTATTGTAAGAATTGATATGCATTAGAGAATCGGTCGTGAAAGACCAAGGCATACCGGGTTCTGCATTTGCATACACGGCGTCGGGTTGGAGAACCATGTTAACGTCTGTCAGTGTTGAATCTAAGAGAAGCGCTTTATAAGTGCCAGGCAGAGAAAGTGAAGTGGCTTCAGTGTTACAGTGACTGTCTCCAGAAATGCCACTCAAATTGCCAGCTAATGGTGTGCTCGTCACAAACGCCAGAAGCGGTGGCGGCCCACTCGGACCACCGCCCATCGGCGGCATCATGTCTCCATCCATTTACCACAAATCGGCGGCGGTGTAATCGGAGACGGCGTAGAGGTCGAACGATGTGTCCTCGTTGCGTCCAGACATAGCGCTCAAAATGACCATTTGCTTGCTGGTGTCACTACTCGTCAAAACCGCCATACTGTCGACGAAC
>CAUJII010000132.1 GCA_963205035.1 Spirochaetota bacterium | reverse complement strand
AAGTCGAATACAGGCGAAGGCGGCGAAGGCAACGAGCGCTTTGTTACGCTTCCGAACGGCGACAGTCTGCGCTCGGCTATTAAGCAAGTCGCATCGGGAAGGTTTGGCGTTACGGCCAACTATCTCGTCAACGCCGATGAGCTGCAGATTAAAATGGCGCAGGGAGCAAAGCCTGGCGAAGGCGGACAACTCCCCGGTTTCAAAGTCGACAAGATCATAGGCCGTGTGCGGCATGCAACACCCGGCGTGACTCTTATCTCTCCGCCGCCGCACCACGATATTTATTCGATTGAAGATTTGAAGCAGCTCATCTTCGACTTAAAGAATATCAATCCCAAAGCGCGCGTGAGCGTGAAGCTCGTCTCCGAAAGCGGAGTCGGTACGATTGCGGCGGGTGTCGCAAAAGCACACGCAGACCATATCTTGATCAGCGGACACGACGGCGGAACCGGCGCATCTCCCATTAGCTCTATCCAATACGCGGGCACCCCGTGGGAATTGGGCTTGGCGGAAACGCACCAGGTCCTCATGGTCAATGGGTTGCGCGACCGGGTTTATTTGCAAACCGACGGGCAAATGAAAACCGGCCGCGACGTCGTCATTGGAGCTCTCTTAGGCGCCGAAGAATTCGGCTTCGCGACCGCACCCTTGGTTACGCTGGGTTGCATTATGATGCGCAAATGCCATCTGAATACTTGCCCTGTGGGAGTGGCGACGCAAGACCCGGAGCTTCGGAAAAAATTCAGCGGCAAACCCGAGTACGTTGTCAACTTCATGTTCTACATGGCGGAAGAAGTGCGCGAGCACATGGCGCGTTTGGGATTTCGCAAGTTCACGGACATGATTGGCCACAGCGAGAAAATTATCGCAACGCGGCCAGCGAACCATTGGAAAGCGCGCGGTCTCGACCTCTCGAAACTCTTGGTCGAACAAACGCCTTTTTACAAAAGCGACCCCTACCGCACAAAATCGCAAGAGCATGGCCTCGAAAATCAATTAGATAAACGCTTGATTGGATTTGCGCGCCCTTCACTCGACAGTAAAGAGAAAGTCACGATTCAAATGGGTGTGACAAACGTCGACCGCACGGTCGGTGCCATGCTTTCGGGCGAAGTCGCGAGGCGCTATGGCGACGAGGGATTACCCCACGACACTATAAATATCCAAATGCAAGGCAATGCAGGGCAGAGCTTCGGTTGTTTTTTGGCAAAAGGAATTTCACTCCATCTCCAAGGCCAAGCCAACGACTACTGCGGCAAAGGTCTTTCGGGCGGTAAGCTTGTCGTGAAAAACCCTGAAGAAATCACGTATAATCCTTCGGAAAATATATTGATCGGTAATACCTGCCTCTACGGCGCAACATCCGGCGAAGCGTACTTCGCAGGACGCGCAGGCGAGCGCTTCGCTGTGCGTAACTCTGGAGCGCATGCCGTTGTCGAAGGAACCGGCGACCACGGTTGCGAATATATGACAGGAGGGCGCGTCGCTGTCTTGGGGCGCATCGGTCGCAACTTCGCCGCCGGTATGTCGGGTGGCGTTGCATACTTGTGGGATCCTGAAAACAAGCACGATAAATATGTCAATAGAGAGCTCGTCGAGATTGAAACCCTCGAAGACGAGCGCGACATCGACGAACTCCTCCACATGGTCACGCGCCACAAGGAGTTCACAAAATCCAAACGAGCGACGGATATTTTGAAGCATTGGAAAAGTGAAATCAAGAATTTCCGCAAGCTCATCCCCAGCGAGTACAAGAAAGTTCTGGCGCTTCAAGAAGAAGACGATGCGCCAGAAGAAGTCAATGCCGCAGAGTCTGCGGCAAAGGTAGGTAATTAAAATGGGAAAAATTACAGGGTTCAAAGAATACCCCCGTGCATCGCAGGTTTCTGATCCGGTTGCAGAAAGGGTCAAAAACTACAACGAGTTTGAACACACATTCTCGAAAGAAACCGCAAAAATTCAAGGCGCGCGCTGCATGGATTGCGGCATTCCGTTTTGCCACGGCGACACGGGTTGCCCTGTCGATAACTACATCCCCGAGTTCAACGACCTTGTGTACCGAGGGCATCTCGAAGCGGCCGTCGAAAACTTGCAATCGACGAACAACTTTCCGGAATTTACGGGCCGCCTCTGCCCCGCCCCTTGCGAGTCGGCGTGTACGTTGGGCATCAACGAGCCGCCTGTCGCCATAAAAGCGATGGAGCGCTTCATCATCGACACAGGTTTTGAAAACGGTTGGGTAAAACCGCAGCCCCCCAAACACCTCACAGGAAAAAAAGTCGCGGTAGTCGGCGGCGGTCCCTCCGGGATGGCTGCGTCGCAGCAACTGACCCGTATGGGGCATTCGGTGACGCTCTTTGAGAAGAACGAAAAAATAGGCGGACTCATCCGTTTTGGCATTCCCGACTTCAAGTTTGAAAAATGGCAGATTGACCGCCGCGTTGAACAGATGGTCGCTGAAGGACTCACTATCAAGACGGGAGTGACCGTCGGCAAAGATATTTTAGCCGAAGAACTCCTGCGTGATTTTGACGCTGTTCTCCTCGCAGGTGGGGCAGAAGTGCCACGCGATCTACCGATTCCCGGGCGCGCACTCAAAGGTGTCCATTTTGCGATGGAGTTCTTACCCCAAAACAACCGGCGTAACGCGGGAATTCCCGTTCAAAACCCTATCTCTGCGAAAGGCAAGCACGTTGTCGTGATTGGCGGCGGCGACACGGGCTCCGACTGCGTGGGTACCTCGAACCGCCACGGAGCCGAGCACATCACACAGCTCGAGCTTTTCCCCATGCCGCCTTTAGAGCGCTCCCCATCGACGCCATGGCCTTACTGGCCGATGAAGCTCAGAACGTCTTCGAGCCACGAAGAAGGCGCCGAGAGATTGTGGTCTATCAATACGCGTAATTTCGTCGACGACGGCAAAGGGAACGTTAAGGCGTTGGCCTGTGTACGCGTCGAAATGAAAGCCGGTAAGTTTGTCGATATCCCGGGCTCCGAGTTCGAGATCCCGGCAGAGTTGGTGCTTCTCGCGATGGGTTTTGTCGGTCCGGTGAGACACGGCATGATTGAGCAATTTGAAAAATTAGGATTAACGCTCGATAATCGAGGCAACGTAAAGGCGGACTTCGGCGACCACAAGGGCGCGCACCAGACAGCGGTCGAAAAAGTTTTTGCCGCAGGAGACATGCGGCGCGGGCAGAGCCTCATTGTGTGGGCTATAGCCGAAGGCAGAAAGTGCGCCAACGCCGTGAATAATTATTTATTAGCGAAAAAGACTTAAAGGAAACAAGGAGAAAGACAATGACAAAACTAAAATTCAACTCTTGGAAAGAAGTCGTAGACTTCGCCAAGAAAAGCGGAGTGCTCTTCTACGACTTCCGTTTCACCGATATAGGAGGTGCGTGGCACCACGTCTCGTACCACGTCGACTCGGTCACGGAAGAGACGCTCAAGGGACTCCCTTTCGACGGCAGTTCGATTGCGAAGTGGCAACCCATCCACCGCTCCGACATGCAAATCATTCCCGATTGGGAAGGTGCGTTTCTAGACCCTTTCACCGCAGATACGACGCTCGTTCTTTTTTGCGACGTGTACGACATCTACAAAAACCAAATGTACGAGAAGTGTCCGCGCTCGATTGCCAAGAAGGCGCTCGAGCACTTGAAGGCGACCGGGTTGGGAGACGTGGCGTATTTTGGTCCTGAAAACGAATTTTTCATTTTCGATTCTATCCGCGTACGCGACGACATCAACTGCCAGTACTACGAAATCGACTCTAACGAAGGCTCGTGGAACACCGCAACTGCCAACTATAACGACGGGCACAACCTCGGCCATCGCCCCGGCACCAAAGGCGGGTACTTTCCCGTTTCGCCGCGCGATTCGCAAGTCGATTTACGCGCAGAAATCGTCAAAGTGTTGCACACGATAGGCATTGAAACTTTCGTTGTCCACCACGAAGTGGCGCAAGCGCAGGGAGAAATAGGCGTCAAATTCGGTACGCTTGTCGAAGCGGCGGATAACGTCCAAAAATTGAAATACGTCGTAAAAAACGTCGCGAAGCAACATGGAAAAACAGCGACGTTCATGCCCAAACCTCTCTATGGAGATAACGGCAACGGTATGCACGTCCACCAATCGATTTGGAAAAACGGAGAAAATACTTTCGCAGGCGACAAATACCAAGGCCTAAGCGACACCGCGCTCCATTACATCGGCGGGGTGCTCAAATACGCAAGAGCGGTTGCGGCGTTTTCTAACGCATCGACCAATTCGTATAAACGGCTTATCCCTGGTTTTGAAGCGCCGTCGATCTTGACGTACTCCGCACAGAACCGCTCGGCGTCGTGCCGCATCCCTTTCGTGTCGGGCGCAAAGGCAAAACGCGTGGAGTTCCGCTTTCCCGATTCGACGTCGAACCCCTATCTCTGCTTTGCGGCAATGCTCATGGCAGGGCTCAAAGGAGTTGAGGACAAAATCGATCCCGGTAAACCGATGGAAGAGGATTTGTTCGAGCTGACCTTGGACGAAATCCGCGAGAAAGGAATCCAGCAGATGCCGCATACTTTGCGCCGGGCGGTCGAGACGATGCTCGAAAACCGCAGCATCTTTGAAGCGGGTGGCGTCTTTACGAAAGAATTCGTCGACACGTACAAAGAGTTGAAATTTGAAACGGAAATTTGGCCGTGGGAAGCGCGTCCGCATCCTTTTGAGTTCCTCTCGACGTATTCGTGCTAACCGTGTTCGTTCTCAGCGCGCCGCGTGTGGCGGCGCACTTCAGAGCCTGTGCGGGAACTCATTGATACAATTTTTTCTGCGCCAAGCCCACGCTAATCAGCGCAAATTCTCCCGCAAATCGTTCCGATTCGCTCGACGTGTTATTAGAATTCGCGCTGATTTGCTGTTTTTCCTAGCAACGCGTGTTCTTTTCGCAGAAAAAATCGTATTTTCGCATCGTTTGCACGAGTTCCCGCACAGGCTCTTCACACCCTCTCCCCTTTTCAGCTTGCAGTCACAATAACCTCTTGGCGTTCGTCTTAGGTGAACTACCAACGGCTCTTACGCGAAATAAAACTTTGGCTCGCCGATGGACTCATCACCGAAGCGCAAGCATCAAAAATTTTAGCGCGATATAGCTCGGATGTGCCCGTTTATCGGCGCATGAGTTTTTGGCTCAAGAGCATCGCCGGTATCTTCGTATCGCTGGCGCTCTTTCTCGTCATCTCTGAAAATTGGCAGCGCTTAGGGTACGCTGTCCAATCTCTCGTTGCCATTGCGCCGCTCTTGGCCGCACAAGGCTATGCGCTTTATTATGAGAAAAAAGGGAATGAATTACCAGCAGAGTTGGGGTGGTTCTTAGCGTCGCTATTTCTCGGTGTGAACATTATGCTCCAAGCGCAGATTTTTCATATCAGTGCTTACTATCCCAACGGAATGCTTCTTTGGGTTTTGGGAGTTATACCGGTTGTTTTCTTGCGATCGAGTTCCATCCATTTTCTATTAGCAGCACTCCTCTTCTGCATCTATCTGGGTCAGCAAATTCAGTACGCACAATTTAGCATTGTCTCTCTTATTCCACTGGCAGTCATGGCCCATTTTACGTGGACTAAACAGAAAGCGCACACCGTCTTTCCTTTTTTTATCGTTGTTTATTTAACGCTCTGGGCACTCCTCGAAAAAGGAGGGATTCCTCAAACGGGCATTGCTTGGAATTACGCGACTCTTGTTTTTGCTGCGGCGTTTGTGCACCAGTTCATGGATCTCGAAGAGAAATGGCTTTCACGCGCCTTATGGCTACTCTTTGGAGTAACAGTATTTTTCCATATATTGATCACGTTCCAATTCTTTGCACACTTAGCGACACTCCCGAAACACAAGCTACCGATTATTTTCTTGGTACTTCTTTCCATGGCAGCACTCTTTCGCTCGTGGCGTACGTGTCGGTTAAAACTCCTCACTGGACTTGTTGGAGCAAACTTGCTTCTTATACTCGCTGCAATCGCTGTGCAAAGCGCGTGGCCAGAGCACGCAACTGCCGACGATACTCCACACTATTTTATGCGCATTACCGCGAACGCTGCTTACTTAGCGTCGACTGTCGCAATGCTATTCCATGCGATACGCGAACGGACAAAGGCGCAATTCATGGCAGCAGTCGCACTTCTGCTCACCTGGGCCCTCGTCCGCTACCTCGACCTTTTTCGAGATTATCTGGTGACTGCTCTTATCTTTGCTCTTGCCGCCGCCGCACTCATCTACTTAAACCGACTCTGGGAGAAAAAGTATGAAAACTAGTCTTGCGAGTAGACTCACTCTTCTTCTCTTGCCGTGGCTACTCCTTCTGGGTATGGTATTTTTTGCGTACTTACCTATTTTCTCAGGTAAGAAATACGTTCTCCCGGTGAAACTCTACGATCCCAGAGATTTTTTTCGAGGGAATTATGTCGCGTTGAGTTTTGACTTTACCCGCATCAAGAAAGACAGTATCAAAACGGATATAGATACCACAAAGAGGTACCAATTCGGCGACACGCTGACACTCGACCTGGAAGAGCAAGACGGTGTTTTGAAGCCGATAGGTCTTTATGAGGACGCGGCCCAAGCGCAGCATGTGCGGCTTAACGCGCGGCCACGATGGACGATTACCAAGGATATGCGCACGTTTGAACTCGTTACCGGTTTAGAGTCCTTTTTCACGCCCCCTGGGGATGCCGTTCAATGGGAGAAGGCGTTGCGGGAGGGGGAGGTTTTTGCGGAGCTTGCGATAGACACGCGGGGGAATTCTCGGCTGATTCGGCTTTTTAAGGTAGGGCCAAAAGAACGCAATACTCGATAAAAATGTCGTAAAAGTTGGATTTTGACCGTCTATACGCCGTAGATTGAAATAGTTATTACAATTTGTGAACCGTATTAAGGAAGAGACATGATTCAATGGTACTTTTTGCGTCGAATTTCGGCATTTGTGGTATTTACCGCACTCACGACCGTGGGTTGCTCGGGAACGACTTACAGCACACTTTTTAAGAAATTTGACTTAGATTTTAGTACGGTCACCATATCCGACACGAACGTCACCTCTGCGACGGCAGACGGTATCTACAAAGCAGGTGATACAGTATCCATCCAAGTAACGCTCAAGAAACCCGTCACCGTCGACACGACAGGGGGAACCCCACAGCTCACTCTCGCAACCGGCAACCCTGCAACGACGCCGATAAACTATGTCTCGGGGAGCGGGACAAACACCCTCACTTTTACTTACACCGTCGCCGCGAGTAACTATGCGGCGGATTTGGACTACACCGCGACCACCGCGCTTAACTTGAATGGCGGCACGATAAAGTATGCCGACGACGGCGCAAACGCGGATTTGACGCTCTCGACACCGGGGGCAACGGGTTCTCTGGCCGCCAACAAGGCCCTTGTGATCGACGCTGTCGATCCCCAAGTGAGTCAGGTGACGGCCTCTACCGCCGACGGCGCTTATACGACAGGTGCAACGATTACGGTGCAGGTCGCTTTCTCAGAACCCGTCACCGTCACCGGAACGCCGCAACTCACCCTCGCCACGGGATCGCCTGCAACGACAGTGATTAACTACGCTTCGGGGAGCGGTACGAATACGCTGACGTTTAATTACACCGTCGCAGCAGGGAATACCTCCACGGATTTAGACTACGACAATACAACGTCTCTTAGTCTAAACGGCGGCACAATCCAAGACGCCGCGACTAACAATGCTCTCTTGACGCTCGCTAGTCCGGGTGCTGCGGGGTCTCTTGGCGCCAGCAAAGCAATTCTCATCGACACCACGGCACCCGCACAGCCCGTTGTCCTCTCTCTCGACGCAGCCGACGACACGGGCATATCGAATAGCGACCGCATTACAAAAAATACCTCTGCTTTGACGCTCACGGGGAGTGCCGAAGCGAATACGACAGTAAAGCTCTACACCACCAATAGCGCGGGGACGCTCTTGCAAACCGTCACATCCGACGGCACGGGCAACTGGTCGGCAGATATTGCGCTTGCTGAAGGTGTCTATTCGATTGTCGCAACGGCAACAGACGCAGCGGGTAACACGAGTGCAGACTCTGCCGGGCTTTCGATTACAGTGGATACTACACCACCCACGCAACCCGGCACGCCGGTTCTTCTTGCAGCCAGCGACAGCGGAGCATCAAATAGCGATAAGCTCACGAATGTACAAACGCCACAACTAACGGCTTCTTGCGAAAGCGGTGCCGCGGTTCAGCTCTACACAGACAAACCCGCTGCGCACACAGCGACGGGTTCCTCCACAACTTGCGTAGCGTCCACAGCGACCCTTACTGCCGCGGCATTGGCAGACGGTGTTCACACTCTGACTGTCGAGCAAACGGACGTCGCGGGAAACACCAGCGTAGCCTCATCGTCTCTTGCAGTGACCATCGACACTCTCGCTCCAGCGGGATACACGGTGGCTCTCGACCAAAGCGTCATCAATAGCGGCAACGTGACGACGGTGTCTTTTACTCTCTCTGGAGGAGAAATCGGAGCCGATTACAGTTACTCGATTTCAAGCACGGGCGGAGGAACTCCTTGGACGGGTACGGGTTCAGTCGCCACCTCATCGCAGCAATGGACTGCGCTCGATCTTACTCCCTTGGGGGATGGATATATCACCGTGAGCATTACACTCACCGACACAGCAGGAAATTCCGGAACTGCGCAAACCAGCACAAAGACAAAAGATCTCGTAGCACCGGTTATCTCTGCCACATCTCCCGCGTCGAGTGCCGGAGTCACCTCGAGTGCGGTCGGTTATACTCTCTCGGAAGACTGCGCCACTGCCCAAGCGGTCTGGACGCGCACCGGCGGCACGGCCGTGCTCGCCAGTCCCCACACGCGCACTTTTTCAGGCAGCGAACTCCATGCA
>CAUJII010000131.1 GCA_963205035.1 Spirochaetota bacterium | reverse complement strand
AACGTGCGTGCGCTCAAGGGCCAACAAGACGGGGATTACTTTCTCACCTCTCTCCTCTTGAAGCCGCTCACGGGCAACTATGCGAACAACCGACAAATTAAAGTCTCGATGTTTATGCGCCAGAAAAAAAGTTTTGAGTTCAAAACCAAGACGAATGAAATCGGTGGAGATATTTGTCTCGCGCATAGCATTCGACTACGCGGCAGAGAATACACCCTCTTTCTAAACGGCGACGCTATGGGTAAATCAATGCAAGGCGCGGGTGGCTCGCTCGTTCTTGGCGCGGTGATGCAGTCGATTGTCGAACGAACAAAACTTTCGACGAAAGAACAAGTTCTCTACCCCGAGCGTTGGCTTAAAGCAGTCTTCAAAGAGCTGCAAAAAACCTTCGAGAGTTTTGACGGGTCGATGCTCATCTCGATTGTCATGGGGCTTGCCGACGAGAAGAGCGGGTTCGTTTATTTCTTGAACGCGGAGCACCCTTGGTCTGTCGTCTACCGAAACAATAAAGCCGCGTTTATCGAAGACGATTTGACACTCCGCAAACTCGGGACCCTCGGCGTCAACATGGGCATCCGAGTCCAGACGTTTGAATTGAAACCACACGATCTCTTTATCATCGGCTCGGACGGGCGCGACGATCTTCTTTTGGGGAACGATGCGGAAGGTGCGCGCATCATCAACGAAGACGAGACGGCGTTCTTGCGCAACGTTGAAAAGGCGAAGGGGGATTTAGAAAAAACCTATCTCGAAAGTAAGCATTTGGGCGACATCACCGACGATTTCTCGCTCATGTCTCTTTCTTATCTGCCCGAGATTGAAACGCACGAGGCGCGCCTCGGCATCAAGGAAAAAATCCGCGACTCGCGAAACCTGTTGCGAGAGAAAAAATACTCCGAAGCAATCGAAGTCTTGGAGCGGGCGCATGAAAACCAAGAGGGAGACCTGCACGTCGTGCGCGCTCTTGCGCACCTTGCACTCAAGATGGATAAACTCGAAGATGCAGCACGCTACCTCGAGGCTTATACAGACGGTGCGCCGGGCGATACACAAGCGATTGAAACTTTCGGAATGGTTCTAAGCCGCTTAAGTCAAATCGACAGGGCGGTCGACGTATTGACACGCTTGCGCATTCGCAACCCGCAAGACGCACACATCGAGGAACGAATAGCGCAGGTTTACAGAATCAACGAAAAACGCGAGTCGGCATAGTTAGTCATTGATCCAGTCTAAGACCACCGGCAGAATGTCAGAGGCCAGCGCGTCTGAACCCAAAAGCTGTGTGTGGTTAAAATCCTCCGCAAAACGGTTCATGCGACCCGCTTGCAAGAACCGATAGTCGGGTGAGTTCTGAGGCACCCCCACCACTTGCGTGTAGAATTTGTAAACCGATTCTGAGGGCGCAACGTTATCAATTTTGCCCGAAATAAAAAAAAGCCGCACCTTTTTTCCACGCAGTCTGGATCCGTCGATGGCTTCACTCCAGACAGGTTTGCCGGCATTGTCAAAAAGATCGGATCGCTTGGCGGCAAAGCGGGGCGCAAGCTCCGGAAGGTATCGGCTACAGAAATCTTGAGCGCACAAGTCGTCTGATTTGAGTTGATCTTTTAGCACGCGAGCGAAAGAACTCGGATAAGCATAGTCGAAACCCGTGCCGAGAAAAAAAACCGCATCGACGCGCATGCCGGTCGCTGTCGCATTCTCGTCTGCCTTCTGCAAGTAATGCGCAATCGCCTGGCCTCCGAGAGAAACTCCACCCATGACCCAATTTTCCTCAGTTGAGTTCTGCTGAATAGAACTCGCAATTTGGGGGAGCACAGCAGTGCCAAAATAATCGAGTCTTGTGTGCGCGGGAATCTTGACGAGCCAGACGGAAACACCGCGTGAATTAAACCACGGAATGAGCGAACTCGAAGTCGAGTTGTAGAGTATCTCGTCTTTCACGAGAACCGGCGAAACCAGAACCAACGAAAACGAGCGAGAAAGCGTTGCGCTATAAGTCTTTGGAAAAAGACGCACTGAATACGCACTCCCCATTGTGTCGATTGAGAACACCCGACCAATTTTCTCGTCAGGGTAGTTGGTAGTGCTCGAAGATTGGCAGCGGGAGAGGGTAAGAGTGCAGAGAACCAACACCACCAGATGAGAACGCATGGCACGTAGTTTTCTTTTGTGGTAGTGTGTAAATCGCAACTATAAATGGGCCGCGCACCCTCTGAAATAAGAACAAAAAAACTTGACGTTTTGTTGTAGATAATACCCTGCTAATTCTCAAATTTTTTCTTGGAGGAATTTACAATGGATGATATAGTCAAATATTATGTTGGCACGCTTAAACGCTACGTCGATTTTAACGGCAGAGCACGCCGACGCGAATTTTGGATGTTCTTTCTGGCCAACTTTGTTGTGTCGATGGGAATCAACATCTTGGGTTCAGCTGTCATGAATGCAAGCGCTGCGCAGTTGCCAGGAGCGATCTACTCGCTCGCTGTCTTGCTACCTGCACTCTCTATCGGCGCAAGACGGCTTCACGACACCGGCAAGAGCGGCTGGTGGTTGCTCATCGCACTCGTTCCGCTGGTTGGTGCCATCCTTCTCATCGTCTTTTGGGCGACTGAGGGCAACAAGGGTCAAAACTCCTACGGCCCCGATCCAAAAGCCGGAGGCTAATAAACCATGGCGACTGTCTAAAAGTCGCTTACTGCGGAGTCATCGCGACCGGCCTTGCGGTCTCCGCTTCGGAGTCTCCGTATTCGGAGTGCCCAGTCCTTGTATCCTCAAGGGCTGGGTTTATCCAAGCCTCGTGCAAAAATGTATCGAAGTAAGAGTTTAGGCGTAGAACTCGTAAGTGACGGGGCCGCCCAGATTACCACTTGACCCCTGACGTTAAAATAACATTCACGATTATGGGTGTGCGCTCCTTCTGGACTCTCCTTCTCGCACTTCTATTCATACCATCTCTCGGGGCGCGGCCCAAACCGCTGGCCTTCTATAACGAAACGCTGCTCTTTCGCATCGAATGGAAGGGCATCCGCGCAGGCGATATCACGATGCGCTCACGCAGCGAAGGGAGTAACTATCTCGCAATCAATGCTCGCGTCAATTCGCTCAATATTGTCCATGGCATTTATTACGTCCAAGGCGCTTTTGCGAGCAAGTGGAATTACGCGACACAAACGCCGGTCATTGCTTATGAAGAAGCCTTTCAGGGGGATTTATACCAGCAACGGAAATTCCGATTCGCAAAAGGGAAAGTCTCCATACACAAGAATGAAAAAATTTTTTTTGAGCATAGTTACCCGCATTCCTCGCCTCCGAAGGCCGCATGGACAGAAAATATCGATGTCAGTACACAGGGTGGTTATCAAGACTTGTTAGGTGCGTTTTACTTAGTCCGCAGCACAGGTCGCATACCCAAAGTCGGTGAAAAGCTCAAGATACCCGTCTTGCCGGCAGGTGTGAGGCGTTCGCTTGTCTTGCGTGTCTTGGATCGCGGCGTGCATACAGACGTTCCTTTTTTTGGAACGCGTGAAATTTTCCATGTGCGGTGCGCTTTGGTGGACGACGACAATAATAAAACACAAATGGGCAGCAATATGTTCTTCAACACAAAGTCCGAAATCGAAATGTGGATTACCGCAGATGTCGATTTTATACCTGTGAAGATTTGGACGGACGTGCCCTATTTGGGCACTGCGTATATTTTACTTGAGGGCTATAGCCAGCCATAAAAGAGGAAGATGAAAAAAGTTCTTGTTTTTGCGTTTCTTGTTGGGTCAATTTATTCTGACGGATGGAAATACGAAAAAAGTGCCGGCGGGGTCGTTGCTTATACGCGCAGCGTACCGAATTCGAGTTTCAAAGAATATAAAGTAGAAACCGAAGTCGAAGCGCGATTAAGTACTGTCATCGCAGTCCTGATGGATGTGCGCAGTTTGCCGCAATGGGTCGATCGGTGCGCAGAAGCGACTATCATAAAAGAATACTCTCCGACAGAATCGATTACGCGCACTATCACCGCATCGCCTTTTCCGCTCAAAGACCGCGAGGCGATTGCCTACGGAAAGCTCGTCCAAAACCCCAGGACAGGTGTTGTCACAATGGAATCAACCGGCCGCTACAATTTTTTGCCGGAAAACTCGAAGTACGAGCGAGTGCAGTCGGTGCGCGGCAAGTGGATTGTCATTCCCAAACCCGGCGGCAAAGTCCATATCACGATGATTGGCCACACAGACCCCGGCGGAGTGATCCCGGCTGCGATTGCAAATCAGTTTGTCGTAATGATTCCCTTTAATACCATGAAAAACTTGCGCAAACAAATCAAAAAACCAAAGTATGTTTCGGCTGTCTTGCATTACATACACGAAAAGCAATTATGATATCATAAGGAGGAAATGTGTCAGTAGCCCACCGTAAAGGAATTATTCTCTGTGTCGACGACGAACCTACCGTTCTTGCAACCCTCAAAGAACAGTTACTCGTCGATTTTATACAAACGCACGATGTCGTCACAACGACATCGGGCGAGGAAGCTTTGGCTTTCGTCGAGGCGGCGCGGTCTGATGATGAGATCATCGAACTCATCATCACAGACCAGATGATGCCCAATATGAAAGGAGATGAGTTCTTGAAGCATGTCCATCAGATTCTTCCCGATACGATGAAAATTCTGCTGACGGGCCATGCGGGGCTTGATTCTGCCATTAAAGCAATCAACGAAGGCGGGCTCAACCGTTACATTGAGAAGCCATGGAATGCCGAAGCGATGCGCGAAGACATTGCAGGCCTCATCGGGAAATTCCGTCAAAACCTCGAAAACCAATATCTTCTCAACAACCTTGAAGCGCGTATAAGAGAACTCTCCAACTCATGACGCGGCGCCGACTAACTATTACATCTCTCGCTGTCGTTTTTATCGCGAGCCTCTTTGCGCTGCAAAGCCG